>CAZOMH010000716.1:0-2698 GCA_964580415.1 uncultured Nitrospirales bacterium | reverse complement strand
TAGCTGTATTAGACGCATAGACGGCTAAATATGAGTGATAATCCTCTTCTGCCCGCTGGTGTTCCGGTATATCAAGGTGTTCCGGCTGGTTGAGGACCGTCCGGTGACGCTGCAGAACGGCACGGGCAAGACCACATTCGAGTTCAAGGACAGTTGGGGCCGGTACCGCATCCGGGTGCATGCGCCGGAAACGCCGCTGTTCAGCAGCACGGTGATCAACAGCCGCTGGAACCGGATCGAGACGGACCGTGTGGTCAGCAAGCCGGAACTGATAGACCTGCTGCTGAACAAGGACCTCTTCGAGGTGGGCGACACCTGCGAGCTGCAAATCCGCGCGCCCTTCGACGGAACGGCGTTTGTCGTGATGCAGAGCGACAGCTTCAAGCAGACCTTTGTGCAGCCCATTGCACAGGGTGCGGGCGTGGTTTCCTTCCCCGTTGCGGAACAGCACTATCCCAACACATGGCTGGAAGTGACCGTGGTCCGCAAGGTGGACAAGGAAAAGACCCAGACCTACCCCTTCTCAAGCTTTGCGATGATCAACATGCCCGTCAACGACGGGCGCAGGCACCTGACCGTAAGCTATCCGGGCCTGCCGGTGGAGGTTCGCCCGGCCCAGAAGGTGGACTTTACAGTCGAGGTGAAAGACAATGCGGGCAAGCCCGCGGTGGCCGAGGTGACGCTGGCGGCGGTGGACGAGGGCATCCACAACATCCTCGACTATGCCAACCCGGACCCGTACACATGGTTCCAGCGCTCGCGGCAGGTGGACATGCGCCGCGCGCACTATTACGACAAGGTGGCCTATGACTATGACCCGGCCGCCATCGGCGGTGACGCGATGGAGAAACGCCTGGGCGGCGCGCCGCAGATTGGCGACAACTGGATCAAGCCGGTGGCGCTGTGGTCCGGCGCGGTGACGACGGATGCCGACGGCAAGGCGACGGTGTCCTTTGACGTGCCCGAGTTCAACGGCCAGTTGCGGCTGGTGGCCGTGGCCGTGGACAAGACCGCGACGGGAACCGCGGCGGCCGACATTTATGCGCGCCGTCCCTACATCCTCCAGACCAGCATGCCGCGTTTCGCACTCTTCGGCGATCAGTTTGGCTGCGGCGTGACCGTGATTAACACGACCACGGAGGCCCGCCGGGCCGTGGTGCGGTGGCGCGCGGAGGGCACTCTGGCCGGTCAGGGCGAACAGAAGACCGACCTCGCGCCGGGCAAGGAGAGCTATTTCAAGACCGACTTCGGCACCAAGGCCATCGGACAGGGCAAAATCCTGTGGGAGGCGGACATTCTGAACACCGGGGATGACACGGTGATCGAGCACCTGGCCCAGGATGCGCCCATCCCGGTGCGTCCGCCCGCCGCGTGGACCACCGACCATGTGCTGACCGCCGTCAATCCCGGTGAGACGAAGACGTACCAGAACACCAAGTTCATCGACGATGACTCGGTGGAAGTGAACCTGACGGCCACGGCCAACCCGCTGTACCGTCTGCAGCGCAACCTGAACTTCCTGCTGCACTATCCCTACGGCTGTGTCGAGCAGACCACGTCGTCTTCGATGCCGCTGTACCTGATTCAGAAGAGTCCCGAAATGCTGCTGGGGCTCAAGGACGTTCCGGAGAATGTGGACCCGGCAAAGATGGTGCAGGGGTACATTCAGGCGGGCGTGTCGCGGCTGTTTTCGATGCAGACGGCCGGCGGCGGCCTTTCCTATTGGCCGGGCGGGACGGACGCCTATCCCTACGGGTCGGTCTATGCGGCGCACTTCCTGACGCTGGTGTTCAAGGACAATGCGGCGGCGGCGCCCGAAAAGCCCTTCCGCTCGCTGCAGGAGTACCTGCGCAGGGTGATGAAGGGCACCCCGGACGGCACACGCCGGGAAGACAATGCGGACCTGTACACGCGTGCCTACGCATGCTACGTGCTGTGCCTGGACGGGCAATTGGACGCCATCCAGTACATCCCGCGCTTCGACACCGTAACCATGCCGGAAACGGCGCGGTGGCTGCTGGCGGCCGCGCTGGCAAAGAATACAGCCGACCCCGCCAGGGTGAAGAAGTATCTCGAAACGGCGCCGAGCCGGCCCTATGAGGAAAAGGAATATGCGCAAACGCTGAACTCCGAAGTGCGCAACACGGCGGTGCGGCTGCTGGCCGGGTCGCAGATGAACCTGCCGGCCGCCAGGCTGCAGCCGATGGTGAACAAGCTGGCCGGATGGCTGGACAAGCACACCTATTACGGCATGACGACGCACGATGCGGCGTTTGTGTTCGCGGCGCTGGGACAGTACATGGGCAAGGCGCAGGCCGATGCCGCCAAGGCATCGGCGGCAATCACGGGCCCCGGGGGCGAGAAGAGCATATCGGCCTTTGAAGTCTACAAGGGCCACGCCAAGGGCGCCGCAAAAACGTTCCAGGTGAAGAACACGGGGACCGTGCCGATCATCGTGAACCTCATCTCGGAGGGCGTGCCGCTTCAACCACGCACAGAACCGGTCTCCGAAGGCGGTTTGGATGTTGCACGCGCCTTTGTGACCGACCATGGAACCCCGGTTGAACCGGACGCGCCGTTCGCCCACGGCGGCATGTACCTCGTGGACCTTACCTTGACGCTGGATTCGGACAGGGAGAACATCGTCGTGTCCGACCTGCTCCCGGCGGGGCTGGAAGTGGCCAACCCGCGGCTCGAC
>CAZOMH010000715.1:0-2700 GCA_964580415.1 uncultured Nitrospirales bacterium | reverse complement strand
TTATCTCAGTTGTGCTTCACGTACTGCTGATCGGGGGCGTTGCTGTCTGGTTTAGCCGGCACAAGGCACCCGAGCCCACCCTGATCAGCGTTTCCCTCGTGGCGGCACCGGGACCGATGACGCCCTCGCCCGGCTCGGCCGGTGCGCCGCCGCCGCCCCCCCCTCCGCCGCCGGAACAGCCGGGACCGGAAAAGGCCCCGCCCGCGCCGGAACCACCAAAACCCGAGCCACCCAAGCCGGAACCCAAACCGGAACCGCCGAAACCCGAACCGCCCAAGCCGGAGCCCAAACCGGATAAACCCAAACCAGAACCAAAACCGGAAAAGCCGCCCAAACCCAGCACAAAGGAAGAAGAAAAGCCCAAGAAGCCCAGACCGGTGGACCTCAAGCCGGTGGCCGATCCCAAGGATGAGAAGCCAAAGAAGGCGGATATCAAGCCGGTGGCCGATCCCAAGGACGAACCGCCGCAGAAGACCCCGACGAGGGGCGGAAAGCCCGCGCCCAAAACCAAAGGACCGACGCTGGCGGGTTCGGAACCCACCGACCGGATAATGCCGTCCGATAATATGATGCCGTCCGACCAGCCCATTTCCATGGCGGTCGGCACCGGCGGCCAGGGCCCGCCGACGGCCATGGGCAGTTGGCCGGGGCTCTTTCAACGGCAGGTGTACATGCAGTGGATGGTACCCAACGGCATCCCCATAAACGATTCGCGGTACCTGCCCCAGATTACGGTGACTATCGGGCGGGACGGCCGGATTATGGACCGGCCCGTGGTGAGCAAGCCGTCCCCGAGCACCGCGCTGGACGAATCCTGCGTGGCCGCCCTGGTGAACGCCACCATCCCGCCGTTCCCGGACAATTTTGGGGAACCGTCCATCACGCTGGTGGTGCAGTTCTCGCCGATGGGCCGTCAGTCCATGGGCGGTGGCGCGCCCCAGCCGTCTTCTCCGGCATTTTGAAGTGAGCCGGCGGGAACCTTCCGCCGAATTGGGATATAATGGCTCGTGGGTGTAAGGCCCCGAGACGAAGGAAGCAAACAGCGGCCCCGGCAACCCCGGCGCCTAAGGAGATTGCCCCGTGCCCAGCATGATGAGGATTCTGTCCGTTTTGGTCCTGACCGCGCTTGCGGTCGGCACCGCAATGGCCCAGCAACCCATGATCAATATCATTAAACCAGTGGACGCACGAATTGCGGTCGCCGTTCCGCCCTTTGCCACCGCGGACGCCGGACTGCGGGCCGCATCGGAAGAGATGGCGCAAACCGTGTCCGACGACCTGCTGTTCGCGGGGGTGTTTACCATCGTTCCGCGCGAAGCCTATCCGCCCACCTTTTCCGGATTCACCTCCGACCTGAAGTCCATAGACTTTCCGGCGTGGCGCGCCGCGGGCGCGCAAAATCTGGTGTACGGCATTGTTCTGCAGGAAGGCGGCCAGCTCGTCGGCCAGTTCCGCCTGTTCGACCTGGTTTCCAACAACCAGGTCTACGGCCAGGAAGTGCGCGTGGCCCAGGGCAGCCAGCGCCTGGCGGCGCACCGTTTCTCCGAGGAGGTCATCCGCTACCTCGACGCCGTTGCCGGTGCGGGCACCTCGGAAATCGTGTTTACCGGCATTTCCGGCAAGACGAAGGAAATCTATGTTGCCGACTATGACGGCGCCAACGCCAAGAAACTGACCGACCACGGTTCGGTGTCCATCAAGCCGAAAGTGTCGCCCGACGGCAACAAGATCGCCTACCTGTCCTACAAGGACCGCTACTCGTTCCTGTACGTTCTGGATCGGCGCAGCGGCAAGTCCACCGTGCTGTCCAAAGAGGTGGGGCTCAATTCGTCGCCGTCCTGGTCGCCCGACGGCAGCCGCCTCGCCATGACGCTCAGCAAGGACGGCAACACGGAGATTTACCTGCGCAATCCGGACGGCTCCAATCCGGTCCGCCTTACCCGCAACAAGGACGGCGACACGTCGCCGTGCTTCTCTCCCGACGGCAGCAAAATTGTCTTCGTGAGCGACCGCGCCGGCAAGCCGCAGATATTCGTGATGGACGCCGACGGCGGCAACCAGACCCGCATCTCTTTCCACGGCGGCAACGCCTATGACCCGGTCTGGTCGCCCGACGGCAAGAAGATAGCCTTCGTTTCCGAGATCAAAGGCGAGGGTTTCGAGATTTACGTGATGGGTGCGGACGGAAAGGACCCGATGCAGCTCACCCATTCCAATGGCATAAACGAATCGCCCAGTTGGAGTCCCGATTCCCGACACGTGATCTTCTCGTCCAGCCGGGGCGGCGCCAGCGCGCTGTTCGCCGTCAACGTGACCACGGGCCAGGAAATCCGCATCCCGAAACTGACCCTGCCGGCCGAAGGCCCCTCCTGGGGACCCCGCCGCCGCTAACGTTTCGTCTTCAATCGTTTTGGCAAGTTCTCGCGGCACCCCCGGTCCCGAACATGGTTTGGACCCGGGGGTGCTTCCTGTTGGGTGGGTGAGCGTTTCTTGACGGGGGGACTGCAACCGCCAGCCAGCCTGCAAACCCGAACCCATGCGGCCTGCTTCTATTGAGTGCGGCGGCCATGCCGCCGCTTTGGTGCGGAAGCCATGCTTCCGCACGCGCCGGGGCATGGCCGCGGCACTCAATATGGGAACGGCCCACGGTCGTGACAACTCACGGAGGACTGGATTTGACACAGTCGGCGCATTCTTCTT
>CAZOMH010000714.1:0-2703 GCA_964580415.1 uncultured Nitrospirales bacterium | reverse complement strand
TTATGACGGGCATGGGTAGTATGCCTTCCGGGAGGCGCATCCCACGGGTACGTGCCTGTTGTTCCACCTTGTTCTTTACCCCAAGGGGGTTATGGAGCAAAGGGTGTTACCCATGTGCCCGGTATTATCTGTTACCCATGTGCCCGGTCGCACAAGATTTGCGACCCGCCGACCGGAGATTCCCTTTGGTCATCTCCGGCTACTCACATTGGTCCCTAGCAGGGATCTGAGAACAAAGATTCGTGAATGGCGCCCGTGGTTCGCGGGTTCGGTCGTGAACACGCGGATTAGTCCGCCTGCCGCGTTTCGGTGAAGATGCTGATGCGCCGCCAGCGGCCGCTTTCAAAGCGGCTTATGAGCGCGGCGCTGAGCGCAATGACATACACCGTCGCGCCGATCCACGCACCGTAGGTTTCCAAGCCCATCTTGAACCCCAGGAAGCACGACAGCGGCAGGCCGAACCCGTAGGCAATGATCAGCGTCATCCACATCATCCAGCGCGTGTCGCCCGCGCCGCGCATCGCGCCCATGTAGGTGATGTTGGCCGCGTCGAACGCCTGGAACAATGCCGCCAGAACCAGCAGCCGCGCGGCCAGCGGAACAATGTCCGGATTGTCCGGGTTGAAGACGGCCCTGGCCAGCACACCGCCGAACGCGGCGAAGACCAGGCCCATGCACACCATGTATGTCGCGGCAATTTTCAGCGTGGTATGGGTCCGGGCGCGGGCGCGGTCCGGGTCGCCCCGGCCGATCCACTGGCCCACGATGGCCGAGATGCCCATGTGCAGCCCGATCACCGGCATGAAGCAGAACTGGTTGAAACTCAGAGCAACCGTATTCGCCGCCATCTGCACGGTTCCGAACCGGCCGATGATGAACGAAATCCATATCCACCAGTTGGCCACGTCCAGGAACATGCTCATCGCGGCGGGCACGCCCACCTGTACCAGTTCGCGCAGGCGGCGCGGATCAAAAGCCCACGTGGTGCGGGTGGCGTACCGGCTGTGGAACCGGGGTGACAGGAACACGCCGAACAGCAGGACGCATTGAAGCGCCATGGCCAGCACGGTGGCTGTTGCCGACCCCGCAATGCCCATGGCCGGAAGGCCGAAATGCCCGAAAATCAGCGCGTAATTGAGTATGAAATTGGCCGCATTGCCGATGATTGCCGATGCCATGGGAATGGAGGGGTGGTTGACCGCCTGAAAGAAGCCGGTAAACGCGGCCATGGCCCCCACAAACAGATAGCCGATCAGGCGGATGCGGAAGAAGACCAGCTCCAGCCGCGTTACCGCCGCCGTATGCAGCATCGAGTCGAACAACGGTCTCGAAAGCGGAAGCAGCACGAGCGCGAACAGCACGCCTGAAAGCGAAAGCCACAACCCCTGCCAGCAGTAGCGCGAACAGTCGGTGTGCTCGTTTCGGCCGTAGCACTGGGCGGCAAAGGTGCCCACAATTCCCACAATGCCCATGAACAGAGTGCTCAGTGAATACGATGCGATGTCCGCCGACATGACCGCGGCCAGCGCATCCTCGCTCACCCAGCCCACCATTACCCGGTCCACGAAGCCCATCAGCGAATAGGAAAGCGTGCTCAGGATGATGGGCCCCGACATGGCCATCACCTCGCGCACCCCCTCCCAGCGGGGTTCTTCACTCAAGGGGACAACAGTGGACATGATGAAGTGGTGTTCCTGGACAAACGGAATGAAGAAGAATGAGACGGCATTTTAGCACGGACGCGCGCGCAAAACGCAGTGTTCGCCTTGCGTGTCGGCAAGATTCACAAAGGGTATAACCGCGAGTGGAAATCCCCTTCCATCCATGAGAACGCCGCCCGAGGTCCCGAAGGGACCAATGTGAGTAGCCAGCTTGGGCGCGCGAAGTGTAGTGTTGTGGTAATCCTGCCCGCATGTGGTCGCTGCCCCGGGTCCCGAAGGGACCAATGTGAGTAGATAAAATGAGAAGGCCGGTTTCCTCGCGCAGTACGATATGGTCGTCTGCAAGGATGGTACTCGCAGTACACAACAATGAGGAGAACCGGCATGAAAGAGTATAGCATGATCGTGGGTCTGGATCTGGGTGACACGTACAGCCGTTACTGCGCGTTGGACGCGGAGGGTGAAGTTCTGAGTGAGGGCCGCATCCGCACCGCGGAAAAGGGTCTGCGCGGGCACTTTGAGCGCCTTGAGCCGTGTTTGGTGGCCGTTGAGACGGGCACGCACACCTGGTGGATAGCGAAGCTTCTGGCGGAACTGGGCCACGAGGTCGTGGTGGCGAACACGCGCAGGGTGCGGGCCATCTCCCAGAACGAGAGGAAGAGCGACAAGGCGGACGCCGAGGCGCTGGCGCGCCTGGCGCGCTCGGACCGCAAACTTCTGTACCCGGTAAAGATGCGGGGCGAGCGGGCGCAGACGGACCTGGCGATGCTCAAGGCGCGCGACGCTCTGGTGCGCGCCCGCACCAAGCTGATCAACACGGTGCGGGGTCTTCTCAAGTCCTTCGGCACGGTGCTGCCCAAGTGCTCGGCGCACGTGTTTTCCGACAAGGTCCGCGACAGCGTCCCGGCGGAGCACAAGGAGGCCCTGGCGGCACTTTTGGACCACATTGGGACGCTGACGGAAAGCATCGACGAATACGACGCGAAACTGGAGGCGATGGTGAAGGAGAAGTATCCGGAGGCGCAGCTGCTCCAGGACATCC
>CAZOMH010000713.1:0-2708 GCA_964580415.1 uncultured Nitrospirales bacterium | reverse complement strand
CAGTAGGTCGCGGGTGAAGCGCCGTCCACCGAAGCGACAAACCGGTCCAGGCCCGACCGCACCAGTGTTTCCATCCATGCGTCATCATAGTCGCGGGCACCGAAATTGGCGTGAACCACCGTCGCGATGCCGCGGTCCGCGAAGAAGCGAATGTATTCGGCAAGGTCTGGATTAAGCAGGGGCTCTCCCCAGTTGAAAAGGTTGGCCTCATACAGGGAGTCCAGCGGCAGATTGGGGGCCAGTCGCGCAAAGGTTTCCGGAGTCAGCAGTTCCCGCACGAGTTTTCCCACGCCGTTGCCCGTGTGGCAGAACCGGCAGTGCAGGTTGCACATCGGGCCGGGATCGAGAATCAGGTACACCGGCCGTCCCCGCACCACGCTCCGCCCCGCGCGCATGTCCTCTTCGGCGAGTGCGAGCAGGTGTTGTGCCCGCCGGTAGCGCAGATAGGCGCGCAGCCGCTGCCTGCGGCCCCCGCGGAAAAGCAGCCGGCAAACCCTGCCCGGTATGCGTGAAAATGACGACATGCCACCATCGTGCCACCCGAAGGCGGTGGCGGTCAAGGGGAGCGCCGCGGCTGGCTATGTGGCGCCGAATCCTTTTCCTGCGCCGGGGTCAAGACCCGCATTTCCAAGCGGGCGGTGCGGTCTTCTTTGCTGCCGTCCCGCAAACAGGTCCTCCAGCGCCTCCGGGGCATGCATGGACGCTCGGGTCAGGCAAAAGTCGTAACGCACCGGGTCATCGGGCCGAAGCGCGCGGAACGCGGTGGTCACTTCACGGGCGGTGCGCAAGTCCGCGGCCCGCCGCAGAGTGAATCCCAAGCGGGTGCAGATGCGGTGCATGTGGATGTCCAGCGGCACCACAAGCGCGGCGGGGCCCACCCCTTTCCACAGGCCCAAGTCCACCGAATCGCAGCGCACCATCCAGCGCAGATACAGCAGCATCCGTTTGCACGCGCTGCCCCGCGCCGGATCGGGCAGCAGATAATTTCGCGCCAGCGGCGAATCCGCTCCCAATACACGCACAAACCGGGAGAGCGCCGGCATGATGTCCGTCCCGCCGGGAGTGTTTAACCGCGTGAACAAGGCACCCAGCGAGCGGTGTTCCTGCAGGATGCCGCGCATGCCCGTCAGCAAGGCCGCCAATTCCGCGCCGCCGACGTAGCGGTGCCGGAATTCGGCGCAGGCGCGCCGAATCTCTTCGGGCCGAGCCGCGAGCAGATCGGCGTGGGGACGCGGAAACGGTGCCAGTGCGCGCCGTGCGGCGGCCATAATCTGTTTCACCCCGCCAAACGCCAGCGCCGCAGCCACCAGTGCCGCGGCTTCCCGGTCCGCCCGGGTGTGGTATTCGCGCGCCACCGCCAGCGGGTCGGGGTCGATCCATTCGGGGCGGTTGAACCGCGCATAAAGTATTTCGAGGCGGGACAGTAACCGTGCGTTGATGTCTTCCGGGTCTTTCATGGGGTTCACGGTAGCGCAAAGCGTCCACGGTTTCCAAGGCGGAACCCTGGCGGATCGGGTGTGCGCAGGCAGCTTCCTGTTTGTCCATATTGTCCGCCGGGTCCGCGGCGGTTCTCTTGTATCCCCGGCAAACAACATTCGCCCCGGTCGCGCGTTGGCGCGGCCGGGGCGGGAAATTCGGGCGGGACTGGCATCCGCGGAAGGATTTCCCTTCCGCGTTGTGGCGCTACTTCAACTCGGAAAGAATCATGCGGGCATCGGCCACCACGGGGGCGGTGCCCACTTCCCCCACGAAGAAGGGGTTGATGTCCATTTCCTCAATCTGCGGATAGTCGGTCACCAACTGGCCGAGGCGCTGCAGCGCGTCGGCGATGGCGTCGATATCCACACCGGCCTGTCCGCGGGCGCCGCGCAGGAGCGCGTAGGACCGCGTGTTCTTGATCATCTGCATCGCTTCGTCCTTTGTGAGGGGCGCAAGAGAGAAGCTCACGTCCTTCATGATTTCGACGAAGATGCCGCCCAGTCCGAACATCAGCAGGGGGCCGAACTGCGGGTCGCGGTGCATGCCGAGGATCACTTCGCGGCCCGGCTTGCACATCTTCTCCACATACACGCCGCGCAGGTCCGCCTGCGGCGCAGCCTGGCGGATGTGCTGCATCATGCTGTCAAAGGCCTCGCGCACCTCCTCCGCGGTGGAAAGGCGCAGTTTCACGCCGCCCATGTCCGACTTGTGCAGAATGTCGGGCGACACAATTTTCATGGCCACGGGATATCCCGCGCGTTCAGCCGCCGCAACGGCCTCGTCGGCGGTGGGCGCCAAAGCGCCGGGCATCACATTAAAGTCGTAGGCGCGCAGGATTTCCTTCGCCTCGACTTCGCCCATTTCCTTGCGGCCCGAACTCTTCTGCCATGCCAGCACGTCTTCCACGGCCTTCCGGTTCGCCTGGAACCGGGTCACAACACGCTGCGGGAGCTTGCGCCAGGAGGCGTAGTCCACCATGGCCTTGAGCGCGCCCACGGCACGCTCCGGAGAGGTGTAGTCGGGCACGCCCGCCTCCACGAACTTGCGGCGCGCGCTCATCACAATCGAGCCGCCCATGAAGCACACCAGCACCGGCTTGGCCGCGTTTTCGCGCGTTACCGAAATGACCTCGTCGGCGGTCGCGTCCGGGTTCGACATGGCCTGCGGTGTCAGAATCACGATTGCCGCGTCCACCTTGTCGTCCGCAAGCACCTCGCGCAGCGCCATGG
>CAZOMH010000712.1:0-2716 GCA_964580415.1 uncultured Nitrospirales bacterium | reverse complement strand
GCTCAAGAAGGACCAGCACATCATGGTGCAGGTCGTCAAGGACCCGCTGGGCACCAAGGGGCCGCGGCTCACCAACTGCATCACGATCCCCGGACGCTACTGCGTGCTCATGCCCACGGTCGGCACGCTGGGCGTTTCGCGCAAGATTGACTCCGAAAAGGAGCGGGACCGGCTCAAGAAGATTTTGAAGGAACTGCGCCCGGCGGGGCTCGGCATCATCACGCGCACGGCCGGCGAGGACCGCACCCGCGAGGAGTTCGAGGCCGACATCAGTTTCCTGTCCCGCATCTGGGACCGCGTCAAGGACAAGTACGAGCGGACGCGCGGCGCGGGAATGCTTCGGGAGGACCTGGGGCCGATCCTGCGGACTGTGCGGGATTTGTTCTCTGCTGACTTTGAGAAGCTCATTATCGACAGCGAGACCGACTATGAGCGCATCCAGAGTTTTCTGGAGAATTTCGCGCCCCAGCTTACCGGCCGGGTGAAGCTGTACAAGAACAAACAGCCGCTGTTCGAAAAGATGGGCATCGAGGAGGAAATTTCGCGGGCGCTGCGCCGCAAGGTGTTCCTGCGCAGCGGCGGTTATCTGGGCATCGATCAGACCGAGGCGCTCATTGCAATCGACGTGAACACGGGCAAGTTCCTCGGCAAGAAACAGCTTGAGGACACGGTGCTTCAGACCAACCTTGAGGCGGCCGAGGAAATTGCGCGGCAGGTGCGCCTTCGCGATCTGGGCGGAATCATCGTGGTTGATTTTATCGATATGGAGATCCCCGCAAACCGCCGGGCACTGCTGCGCCATTTTGGCGAGGCGTTGAAAAAGGACCGCGCGCGGATAACGCTGTCCGAAGTGAGCGAACTGGGCATGATTGAGATGACCCGCAAGCGGGTCAAGCACAATCTGGTCAAGGCGCTGTCGCAGCCCTGCCCCTACTGCGAGGGCAGCGGCATGGTGCGCAGCGTGACCACCGTCACCTTCGACACGTTCCGCCGCCTGCAAAGCCTGTTTTGCCGCACCGCGGAGCAGCATGTCATTCTGCAGGCCCATCCCGACGTGGCGCGCCGTCTCGAAACGGAGAACCGCGGCATCCTCGACCTGATACTGGAGAAGTTCAACCGCCAGATTACCATTGAGGCGGTGGACGGGTTTCACATTCACGACATCCACATCCTGCGCGCGCGCACGCGGCAGGAAATCGAGGACTGATGACAGCGCAGAATATGGGACAGGCGCCCTCGCCTGTCGTCCATCGCATTTGCCCCAGGCCGACAGCCGGGGGCGGCTGTCCCACATTGTTGGAGTCCTTTGTATGAGCTTCATTCTTCACGCCGCGCTGGCCGTCGGCTGGCTGACTTCCGCCGGACCGGGCGGCACGCTGGCCTATGTGGCCGGGACGGAACAGGAAGACCAGTGCGTCATGGTACTGGACCTCGCTTCCGGCCGGGCCGTGCGTGCCGGAAGGGGCAGCCGCGACGGCGCGCCGCAATGGTCGCCCGACGGGAAGCGGATTGCCTTTGAATCCAACACGGACAAGGGGATGGGCATTTGCGTGGCCGGGCCCGACGGGACGGCCCCGAAGCTTTTTGGCGCTTCGCACGAAACGAACATGAATCCGCGCTGGTCACCGGACAGCCGCCGTCTTGCCTGGGTGGTGGAGGATAGCGAGCCGCTGAAGCCCGGGCTCAACGTGTGCGATGTGGAATCGGGCGTTGAAACGCGCTGGGGCGGGGAGAAGACGGCCGCGTTGCGGCCGGTGTGGCTGCCCACGCTGGACCTGATGAAGGCGATGGACCCGTCGGAACAGGACGCCGCCGCGGCTGCCGCGCTGGTGGCGCTCAAGGATGAGGCTGACAAGGACGGTGCGCTGGTCGCGCCGGGGCTTGCGGGCGCGCCCGGCAAGCTGAGCACCGAGATTATGCTGGTTACCGCGTCAAACGCGGTGCCCATGCTGCCGCTGTTGATCAAGGACAGTGACCGCTACGTGGAGTGGTGCGTCGAACCGGACGCCAAAGGACAGCAAATCGCCTATGAATCCAACGACGGCGGCAACCGCGAAATCTTCGTCATCGGCCGGCGCGGCATCGTCAACGTGTCGAACCACCGCGCGGCCGACTGGAATCCCGTGTGGTCGCCCGACTGCAAGTGGATTGCCTTTGAATCGTTTCGCGGCGGACGGCGGGGTGTGTACAAGGTGCTGGTGGGCACGGGGAATGTGACGGCCATGGACGCCGGCAGGGAGTATGACTGCTGGAGCCCCGCGTGGTCGGCGGACTGCAAGTGGATCGCCTATGTGTCCGACCGTTCCGGATCGCCCCAGATTTGGGCCGCGCCGGCGGCGGGTGGCGCGGCGGTGCAGGTAACGAAGGAGACGGGCTACGCCCTGGCACCCGCGTTCCAGCCCAAGGCGAAGAAGGCGAAGGAGTCGGGCAAATGAGCACGCATACTCTCGGCATGTCGGGCACGGAACAGAAACCAGCCGTTTGTCCAAGAACCCGCCAAAGGTCGGGCACCTTTTTTGAGTGCGGTGGCCATGCCCCGGCGATGCGAAGTGCAACTTCGCAGGCAAGTGCGTTCCCAAGTTTAACCTGGGAACGAGGGGCACGCGAAGAAGGGGCCGGCAAATGAGGCGTATTCCCCTTCTTCTGGCGGCCCTGTTAATTATGCTTCCCCTGTCCGCTCAGGCCCGCGACGCCTTGGGCGCGCTCGACCTTATCG
>CAZOMH010000711.1:0-2719 GCA_964580415.1 uncultured Nitrospirales bacterium | reverse complement strand
TGAAGGCGCGGGGACGGTGACTGCGGCGGCCTTTACCGGTTCGACGGAGGGCGGAACAAGGCTTGGTGCCGGTGCCACAGCTTGGACTGTTACAGCCTGGACCGGAACCGTCTCCGGTTTCCGGTCCTTGACCACCTGCCACCCGGCGAACAACACCACGGCCAGTCCGGCCAAAGCAGCGGTGATGGTCTTGGCTCCCAGGAATCCGACCGCCCCGAGCCAAGCGGCGGGAAGTGCCGCAGCACCCGCGCCGCTCAGGGCGAGCTCACCCAGTCCGGCCACCAAGGATGCCGGAACAGCGGCCGAGGCGGCGTTGGCCTTCAGCGTGCCTGCCAGCGCAACCGCAGTCACGGCCGTAACGCCCTTTGCGTGGAGCGTGTTGCGCAGACATTCAACACCGCGTTCAATCCGATAGGTCACGGTGGACCGTGGAATGCCCAAGGTTTGCGCGACCGCCTCATGGCTCATTCCTTCAAGAAAATAGGCGATTACAGGCCCCCGCAGTTTCTCCGGCAGTGCCGCAACGGCCTCATCGACATGCTCCTGAATTTCATCCCATCCCATCTCAACTGCAGAGGGCCGGTCTGCGGCATACCGGGCTTCCCGATCACAGCGGCGCTGTTCCGCACGCCGTCGCTCCAGCGCCCGATGGCAGGCGACGCGGTGCAGCCACGGCGCAAGATAGCCTCCCACCGGCTTGTCGGTGGATGCCAGCACGAGAAAGCATTCCTGCGCAGCGTCTTCGGCCTCGGAAGGGTTGTTCAGGATGCGCCGGCAGGTATGGTACACCATTCCTGCATAGCGGGTGGCAAGGATGCGAAACGCCTCCGCGTTGCGTTCGCGCCGCCAGTGTTCGAAGAGCATTGCATCGGTTCGGCTCATGAATCGTTCCTCCTTTGAGCATACCGTTCAGGGTGTTTCCACACAAATAGTGCCGCCGGGGCCGTGTTTGACCAAGATCGGAAAAAGGGTCTTGGGTCCGGCACTTACAGTGGAACGGACTGGGTGGCTGAATGGACGTTATGGGCGGAACGTGCTAGGATAAGACTCTTCCAGTAGAATTGGGAAGTGCAACTTGGGAACACTTGGAAAGGTATGGTCATGAATCCGAATAAACTCATCGCATGGTTCGTGCCAGTATTCATGATATTCGCAGTCATCTTGCCGCTTTTCATGTCGGGGACAAGCTGGGCCGCGCCGAAAGAAGAGCCAAACAAACCCAAACCGCCGGACCCCGCCTTTGCGCCCGTCACGGAGAACCCCGCACTGCCGCGTGTGCTCATTATCGGCGACTCTATTTCCATCGGCTACACGGTGGGCGTACGCAAACTGCTTGAAGGCAAGGCCAATGTCCTGCGTATTCCGGTCAACGGCGGCCCCACAACGAACGGCATGAAGAACCTGGAAGAGTGGCTCGGCACTGGAAAATGGGACGTAATTCATTTCAACTGGGGACTGCATGATATCAAGCGAATGAAAGACGGAAAGGCGGATGCGACCACGGAGTGGCAGGTGCCGCCCGACGCCTACAAGAAGAACCTGGAAACGCTCGCGCAGCGGTTGAAGGCCACCGGGGCAAAGTTGATCTGGGCGACGACGACGCCCGTGCCCGACGGGGTTGAGGGACGTGTCAAAGGTGAGGAGGTGAAGGCGAACGCCATCGCCGCGGAGGTGATGCAGGCAAACGGCGTGGCGGTGGACGACCTGTATGGTTATGTGCTGCCGCAGGTGCGGCAGTATCAGTTTCCCGCCAACGTACACTTCAACGAGGAAGGCTATGCCTTCCTCGCGAAACAGGTTGCCGACAGCATTCTCGATGCGCTGAAGACCGGGCCGAAGGAAGCGGACAGATAGCGTGAATCCCTGTCATTTTGACGGTGCGCCGCCTTTCAGCGCACTCAGCGTGTTGAGAATGGTCATGGTGCGTTCGTTCATGGGAAACTCGCAGTCGGGGCAGTAGCGACGATATTCCACATGGCCGTCCAGGTAGAGGACATTTCCACCGTCGGGGTCATGGTGGCGGGCCTCTATGACGATGGGAATGGCGGACTGAATTATGCTCGCCTCGCCCGCGTTTTTCGGGTCCGACACAAATGCCTGTTCAATGCCCCAACGCAGGCGGTAGAGTTTTCCGCCCGGCGTGTCCAGGTCGGCGTCGAAGGGAAGCTTAGCGGCGATGCGGGCCATGTAGGCGTTGGAGAAGGCTTCCAGTTCCTCAATATTGCGCACCGCATAACCCAGATAGAAGTAACTGTGGTCGTCCACAAGTTCAAGGCCCTGCTTCTTAAGCAGCGGCGCATGCGCCGTGTCGGACGGGCAAATCAGGATGCGCGCATCTTTCATGTACATGGCATATACGGGACTCATCCCCGGATTCTCGTTGGCGAACATCAAATGCCCCGCCTTGGGACTCAGCATGGGGAAATACTTGTCCGCGTTGTCCTGGGAAAACAGGGCCAGTGTCACGCCAACCTGTCTAAGGCCCTCCTGACACAGCCTTCTGCGGTTGTTTTCGCCGTTAAGGTTGCGTCTCATATTGTCCCATGCCGAGGAAATGCTCTCGGTGATGTCATCCACAATCCCAATACCCGTTCCCAGCCCGCGGGTGCGCACCCCGATGGGGGCGCTGACAGGCGCGGCCACCGCGACTTGAACGGGTGCGGTCGGTGTGGTGTTGCCGTCGGTCTTCTTGTCTTGCGGCGCGACGGCGGGAACCTCC
>CAZOMH010000710.1:0-2720 GCA_964580415.1 uncultured Nitrospirales bacterium | reverse complement strand
ATGGCGGGCAACTGTGCTGAGCGGGGTCAGGAAATAGGACACCGCATAGTTGCCTTCGCGCTTGATGGCCACGGAACCGTCCAGGTTGTGGCGGATGGCGAGCTTGGCGGCCTTTTCGCCGACGGCGCGCGCTTCGGCCTGGTCCACTTCGGAAACGCAGCCGAGGAAGGAGCGCTGGAGGTAGCCGAACGTGTCGGAGCGGACGCGCTTGATGCCCATGGCCTTGACTTCGTTGGCCAGCAGGTCGCCGAGGGCGCCGGTGCCGGAAAGCTGCACATTGCCGTGGGCGTCCTTTTCGCCGCCGGTGAATGCGGCAATCATGGGCGTGCCGTTTTCATCGACGATGCCTTCGGACACGGCGACGACGCAGCGGCCGTACTTGTCATAGACAGCCCTGACGTCGGCGATGAACTTTTCCTTGATGAAGGCGCGTTCGGGGAGATAGACGAGGTGCGGGCCGTCATCGGGATATTTCTTGCCCAGGACGCTGGCGGCCGTGAGGAAGCCCGCACTGCGGCCCATGACGACGGCGATATACACGCCGGGAATGGCGCGGTTGTCGAGGTTGGCGCCGGCAAAGGCCTGGGCCACAAACTTGGCGGCCGAGCCGTAGCCGGGGCAGTGGTCGGTGACTTTGAGGTCGTTGTCGATCGTTTTCGGCACGTGGACCACGCGCAGCTCGTAACCGGCCTCGTTGGCCTGCTCGTTGACGATGCGGCAGGTGTCGGCGCTGTCATTGCCGCCGCAATAGAAGAAGTAGCGGATGTTGTGGGCACGGCAGGACTCAAAAATGGACTTGCAGTAGTCGGTGTCCGGTTTGTCGCGGGTGGACAGCAGTCCGGCCGACGGCGTGGCCGCCACGGCCTCGAGATTCTGCGTGGTCACCTCGGTCAGATCGAGAAAATTCTCGTTCTTGATGCCGTTTACGCCATGCACCGCACCGTAGATGTGGGTGACCTGGGAATGCTTGCGCGCCTCGAGGAGCACTCCGGCAACGCTCTGATTGATTACTGCGGTGGGGCCGCCGCCCTGGGCGACGAGCGCCTTGCCTTCCAGACGGGACATGATGCAAGTCTCCTTCTCAGTTGGGAGTGAATTTAGCCGCCGGCGCGGCCAAAACAGCCGCGTGAAGGGTGTTGAATTATCGCACGCCCGGCGCGGGGGATGCAACCGTGTGCGGACGGCGAAACGCGGAAAGGTCCGCTGTTTCCCCGGGCCAACACCCGGACAGGGGCCCAAAAGCGCTCTGCCGTCGCTAGCGGTGCCGCCGCGGCCCGCGGCTTCCGGCACGGGGACGCTTGCGGCGGGAGGGGTTGCGGCGGGGATCATCACCCGGATGGTCCGGCTCCACGGGCAGGGGATGGGCCTCAACGAAACGCTCCTTTTCCCGTGCCACGACGCGGTCTTGGGCCTCTTCGATGACGTTGATACTCTCGCAGCGCGGGCACCGGGAATGGAGACCGGCGCTTTCGTCAAGATAGACGTAACCGCAGTAGGCGCAGCGCCAGCGGTTTTGCTTTTCGAGAACGCGCAGCGTCCGGCGTGATCCAAATTCGGCAAAGAGCCAGAGCATCGACGCGCCCAGGAAGATCAGGACGCTGTAGAGGATGACCGCCGTGGTGAGGCTGATGGTGATCATGGCTGCTCGTCCGCGGGACGGATGTACAGGGTGCCCATCTGTTTGGCGGCGCCCGCGCCGGTTTCGGCGCCCGTGTCGGCGGGCAGCGGCGCGAAACGGTACTTCAGCACCGCGTCCTGGATGGCGCTGACCACACCCGCGTCGTCCACGGCGGCGCAATACACGCCGATTACGCGCCCGGCGGGGTTGACGGTCAGCACCGCCTCCACGGGCCAGTGCAGCCCGGTATTGGCGGCATCGGCCAGCAAGGGGATGGGCGGGGCAAAGAACAGTTCGCGGCTGCGCGGTTCCGTGTCCCAGACAATTTCTCCGTCATATCCGGCGGCGGGGTGATGCTTTGCGACGACCCGCCGGGTGTTTTCCGGCGCGGCGGGCGTTTCCGGAAAGGCCATTTCACGGAGTGTCAGTCCGATGTTTTGCAGGCCCGTGCTGAATTTTCCCCAAGTGTCACTGGGGCCGAGCGCGCGGTACATGGCGGCGGGATCAGTTCCGGCTTCGCTGCGCACGCGCAACTGTTTGAGTTCGGTGAAGTCCATGGTGGGGAGCTCGACCTGCTTCTCGGGCAGGGAACCGCGCAGATGCAGTACGTCTGTTCCGGTCCGCGGGGACGCCTCCGCAACGACCATGGGGGGGGGCTCGGAAATTATCCGTATTTGGCAGTACTTGGCCTGGGTTTCGGGAAAAACGACCACGATACGGAAGACCGTCACCATGGACAGATGAAAGAGTGTGGCCATCAAGAATGCGGCGGCCAGCCGCGGCGGCACGGGCCAGCGCGTCCGCCTGCTGCGGAACCACCCATTTGGCCGCGGCGTGGCAGGCGCGACGCCTGCGGGACGCGCCGGCATGCTCACTCTCCCCGCGGCGCGACGGGCTGCTGCGCGGCTATGCCGTAGTGCGTGATCCCGGCGCCGTTGGCGATGCCCAACACCCGCATGAGCCGTTCTGTGGGCACGTTTTTGTCCGGCCGCACCATGACCAACGCCTCGGGATTCTTGCTCTTCAGGTCCACCAGCGCGGCACGCAGCTCGGCCCAGGCGCCGACCGGGTTGTCCCCCACGTACACGCTGCCTCCGTCGTC
>CAZOMH010000709.1:0-2727 GCA_964580415.1 uncultured Nitrospirales bacterium | reverse complement strand
ACCCTGCCCGTCACCTCCTGCGGCGGCTTTCGGTTTGTGCCCTTTGAGGACCAACTTCCCCGCACCTGCCGCGACCACTTCGCCATCGACAGTTGGCTGGACTACGGCACGACCGACGGCAAGTGGTTGTGGATCAGCCGCGATGCGCCCATCGTGAGCCTGGGCGGCCCCCAGCCGCTCAGGCACCTGGAGAACGTGCCGCCCGGCGTGAACAAGGCCTATGCGCTGGTGTTCGACAACACGTGGATGACCAACTTCGTCGCCGACAGCCACGGTGTCTTTGAGTTCCGTTTCGACCTTGTGTGGAGGGATGTGGACGGCGTCGTCACCGCGCAGGACGCCACCGACCTCGCCGAAACGCTCCTGTCCGAGCCGCAGGTGGTCATTCAGCCCGACCTCAAGGAAGACCCGATCTTCATGGAGCGGCTGTACAAGCCGTGAAGATACATGCAATCGTTGCAAGACAAGGGGGGCGGGACCTGCCTTCGCCCAAGGGCTTCGGCGAGACAAGCGCCTGCGTTACGTACCGCCGCCGTCCCGGCGGCCTTGTCTTCGCTTCCAATTCGCCATCGCGATGCTTTGCGACGGCACACATTTTGGACTGCGGTGGCAGGGCGAAGCGGCGACACCGCTTTGGCCGGTTCTGGGGCATACCCCGATGCTGTGGCACGGGCATATTGCCCGTGTCCGGGGAAGCATGGGCGGGACCGCCCATGCCACAAAAACGGCGGCATGACCGCGCGCACTCAAAAAGGAAGCGGGACCGCCTGCGCGGACCTGTCGGAAAAGAACGAATCCCCTCAATTCGTGATTACAACCTCCGCGGACACACCGTAGTGATCCGAGAGATCAATGGTCTTCCCGTTAAACTCGTGCGTTGCCCGCTGGATGTGCTGCACGCGGACGGCCGTCTTTGTTTCCCGCGGATCGAGCAAAATGTGGTCAATCAGCGCGAGCTTTTTGTCAGGACTGTCGCCTGCCTTCCTCCAGCTGTTCATAAAATCCGACGAGTATGGGCGCGGATCGTCGATTTCTGATTCGGACATCCCCGTGGTTTTCATCAGAAACACGTATTCTTCGGCGTCCTTCTTGATGTTGAAATCCCCCACGAAGAACTGCGGGACATGCCCGCGGCGGTTCGGCGCGAGAAGTTCCCTCACAGCCTGCCCGCAGTCGGTTTCCTTGTAATCGCCCCTGCCCGTGGGGAGGTGGGTTCCCGCCATCTGGAAACTCAGCCCGTCCTTCCGCCCTTCTATGAGCGTGCATCCTTTCGCCGCCATGCTGTCGATGCCGTGGTTTTCTTCGAAGACGATATTTGCCCTGAACGCGACGGGCACCCGGCTGAGGAAAAGCACGCCGCTGCTCAACTGCCAAAAGTTGTCCGCGTAACGGGGCAGCACCACATACGGATACACGGACCTCAATCCTTCCACCAAAATCCGGACGGCACGCGGGTCGAACGCTTCCTGAAAACAGATCACGTCGTAGTCCTGCCGCCTGAGAAAATCGACAATCCACGGGGCGCGCGTGAGCTGCATCTTGTCCAGTTTCGCGGACAGGCTCCCGATGATCCCCGGCAGCATCTGGATGTTCCACGTGAGAATCTTGAGGGTGGTCTCTGTCTTTGCGGAAACCGGTTCGCTTTCCTTGTCAGAAGGCGCAAAGTCGTGCAGCAGGATCGGCCTCGTCTGGCACACGGCACAGGTCAGGAATCCGCCGACAGCCAGCACCGCCGGCGCGGCCAGGGCAAGCAGCCCCAAGGTCAACTTCTTTCGCATTTCCGATATTCCTTCGCGCGCAACGAACGATTCCACGCGCCCGCATTGATTTTCTTGCCAGTGAACTTGCCAGGCCGTTCCTTTTCAGCCTCAGGTGGACCTGCCCAGGTGAGCGCCGCCCAGGGCCCAAGGCTTGATGTGGGCGAGGGTCTTGGCAAGGGAATCCCTGGTCTTGGCCGCATCATAATCCATCTGCAGGCCCGTCCAGAAAGTTTCCGACATGCCGAAGAAACGGGACAGACGGAGTCCCGTGTCGGCCGTAATGGCCCGCTTTCCGGAGACGATCTCGCCAATGCGGCGCTGCGGCACGCAGATTTCCTTCGCCAGCCGGTATTGCGTAATTCCCATTGGCTTCAGAAATTCCTCAAGCAGTATCTCGCCGGGATGGGGAAAAGGAACTTTGCGCATGGTCACTCCGTTAATGATAGTCGATGGTCTCGACGTTTGCCGGTCCTTCCGGCGTCCACACAAAACACACGCGAAACTGATCGTTGATACGGATGCTGTACTGACCCGCATGATCGCCTTTCAACGGTTCCAGGCGGCTGCCCGGCGGCACGCGAAGATCGTCAAGTGCTCCCGCGCGGTTCAACATGGCCAGCTTGCGCATCACCCCAGCCTCTATGCGCGTGAAACGCCTGATCCGCCGCCCCGCGAACAGGTCCCGTGTATCGTTGCACTTGAACGATAGTATCGCCATGCCATCTATACTAACGCAATGCGATACTATTGTCAATCGTTACTATGGGAACGATCAAATATCCGGCGGAAATTTCCCCCTGCAGG
The DNA here is from genome assembly GCA_964580415.1 of uncultured Nitrospirales bacterium. GTDB lineage: Bacteria > Hydrogenedentota > Hydrogenedentia > Hydrogenedentales > CAITNO01 > CAITNO01. Next base: position 163 of record CAZOMH010000709.1, on the reverse strand, counting down.
ACACGAGGGACATAAGCCGGCTGGGGATGCATTTCACCACAAACAAACCGCGCGCCTTCCCAAGTCCCCCATTGGGGGGTGTTGGTTCCGGGCGTGTCAGAAGCATACCCCCCCGCTGCTTCGCAGCATCCGCCTTCGCCTTATGGCTTCGGCGGGACAAGCC
>CAZOMH010000708.1:0-2736 GCA_964580415.1 uncultured Nitrospirales bacterium | reverse complement strand
CCCAAGATAAAGGTAGCTGTCGCTGCTGTCATAGGCGCAGGGGTCAACCGGGTTGGCCGGATTCTTGTCAAAATTCCACGCATGCTTCGTGTAGTTCGGCGACGACGGACACTGGAGGATTTCCAGATCGGTCAGGTACTCGGGATACATGGACTGCACATCGGGAAGCAGGGACCGTCCCTGGCCATAACTGCAAATATACTGGGGGTCAAAGGGAAGACCGGTCGTCCAGTCGGACATGTTTCGTTTCAGCGTCGGAAAACTGCCCCCGGCCTCGTTGCCGTACATCTTGAACGTTATCCCCAGCTGCTTGAGGTTGTTCTGGCAACTGGAACGCCTCGCGGACTCGCGCGCACGCGCCAGGGCGGGGAGCAAAATGGCGGCGAGGATGGCAATAATGGCAATTACAACCAGCAGTTCAATCAGGGTAAACCCGCGTCCGGATTTAAGAGCTAGGACATACATTTTATCCTTCACTATAACACTTTCCTTTTCAATACCTTAGGCTGTCCAGAATTAAGACAATAGACGTCCAATTTTTGCACACATTCCAAAAATAGTCAAGTACCCGGTCAAACGGAATGGCGATAAACCTTGGGACAACTTGGTTTACGCCAATGGAATTCGGAATTCCAATTTCTGGACACATTGCCGTAGCCGAAAACACCACCCGCGGGGAATTGGCATTTTAATCATAAAAATACAACGTAAAGGCCACAAGATGGCCCGCATTATGGGCACAGCCTCCTCCATAGGGAACTGCATAGATGTCCAGAAACTGGACATTTTTGTGTCCAGAAACTGGACATCGCCGCTTTGCGCCGGAAGGAGAACCATGCATCAAGAAGGACGTCTTTATGTCTAACCCATCCAAATTGAACCTTTTAGCAAAAGTCCGAGCATGCGCCACGCGAAATGGCACGGTCGTTGCTTAAAAGTGCATTGTCACCGGCAAACAGCCGCGGCAGCTTTCTCCCAGGTGGAGGCTCCTGTCACGGTGACCGATGGCAGGACTTGCAGGCTGATCTTGGCTTTGCTTTGCTGGTCGTCCAAGAACCTGCCACATGCGGGCGGTGAACAGGGCAGCGGCGCTTGGACGCAAAATATGGGGGCTGTTGGCTATGGATGAGAATGTTTGGCAAACGCCGGAAGATGGTCTGGTCACCGGCTCGCGGTTGCGCATGTGGTGGCTGGTTCACTTCTTTGGATACCGGGTGGTCGGCCAAAAGCTGGCGCCGCGGGTCACCTTTTACGGCGCAATGCAAATGACGCCGCGCTGGATATTATCGGCTCCTGCGGCCCTTGAGGATGGTTTCTGAAAGGGCCGTTCCCCGCAGGGGAATAGAAGCAGGCGCCCGTCCAACAGACGGCCGGTCACGCCCGGTCGAAGGTTGGATGGAGCAACTGGGGCGAAAGTTGAACCATTCACCGGGGAGAGCCGAGAGGCTTGCCGCCCCCTGCTCCGGTGAGGCAACACAGAGGAACGTCGGGTGGTGGTTGGTAACGAGGTTGACGGACAGGCCTTCCTTGTCCGTCTTCTTGGGCCGTCGCGTGATACGGTTCGGGAATCATGTGAATGGGGCCCGTCGGCATTCGGGAGGCCTGGACGGGATACATTCCCAGGGGCAGAGCGGGAGACAGGGAAGGCCTGTCTCTCGCTTCGGTTTTGCGTCAGCCAAGGGCGGGGCGCGCGCAGCCGCGGTTTTGGGTGCCGCCCGTTTGAAGCGGGCGGGAACGGCAGATATCATGGTTGTTGCCGCGGTTGCAGGACTTGCCGCCGCGGACGGTGAAAGGTTTTCTGTGTTTCATTTGACAGTGAAGTCGGGAATGGCGAAGGGCGACGGTTGGGCGATCACGGAACGCCCGCTCATCATAGGCCGCGAGAGCACCTGCGATATCAGGATTCTTCAGACCGTGGTCTCGCGCAGACACTGCGAAATCTTCTTGGACGGCGACCTTGTCCGCCTGAAGCATTTGGGAAGCATCAACCCCACGCTGGTCAACGGACTTCAGGCGCTCGACTGCACGCTGGAAGCGGGCGATGAAATCCGTGTCGGGCCGGTGTCCTTTCTTGTCGTCAACGTCCGGGCGGACGGAGAAGACGCGCCCGGGCACATGTCCACGGACACCCTTGCCGAGGAAGATTCGGTCTATCTCTCGGCACCGCCCGACCATGCCGCGTCGGAGGTTCATCCCAAGACGGACGCGGACCTTACCGAACTCTTCCAAATCAGCCGGGCGCTGAGCCGCGTGACCCGGCACGAGGCGCTCATCAGCACGCTGCGCGGATTCCTGCGCGCGCGCTTTTCCCCCGGTGCCGCATGGCTCCTGTTTATGCAGGACCCGTCCGACCCGGACGGCCGCGTGGTCAATCTGCTTTCGCCCGGCGCCGCGGTAAACTCAGGCATCGCGCGCGAGGTTCGGGAACGCCTTGAGCGGGTGCTGCGGGAACGCCGCGGCGCCCTCGTTCCGGAACGCATTCTGGAGGGGGGCAGGGCGCTCGTGCGCTGCACCATGGCCGCGCCCATCTTCTTCGGCGAACGCCACATCGGCGCCCTCTGCATTGACCGGACCATGCCGGAGCGGGTGTGGTACCGGCAGGACCTCCACTTCTTCGTCGCGCTCGCCCACCTTATCGCCCCCTTCTTCGGCGCAATCGAACGCATGGAACAGTTGGAGGCCGAGAACCGGAAACTCCGTACACAAAATCCAATGTATCAGACGGTAAAGTATCGT
>CAZOMH010000707.1:361-2737 GCA_964580415.1 uncultured Nitrospirales bacterium | reverse complement strand
CAATCGTCGCGCAGGACGGCGTCCAGAAAATCGACGTCAAGAAGCGGGAACATTACTGGGATTTGGAGGGACAAGTCCAGGGGGATGATTTCCAGGTTTACACTTCCGAACTGGGGTTGAACCTTGAGGAAGAGACCGTAACATTCTTCTGCAACTGCCCGGATTCCTTCTCAGGAGTGTGCCGCCACGTAGGCGCGACCGCGCTCAAGTTCCTGAAATCGCTCGACGGCAAGAAGAGCCAGGCCGTACCCCTGTGCAGGTGGCACGGCAAGTTCAGCGCAACGGGCACCAATCCCGGGGGGCCGGACTGGGGACCGAAGATTGACATTGCCTGCACCGCCAACTTCCGCTCCGACTTGCATCCTTACCGGGTCATTCCGGACACCGCCCCGCAGGGTTCCCAGGTGGGTGCAGACTTTGAATCGCCCGATGCCACGGGCACGTTTATGGTGCATGCGGGACAGTATCTGGATGCACCGAACAAGTGGTTGTATAAGTGGGACGACAGGCTGGTCACGCTGGACTTCCGGCAGGACGGCTCAGGCACCGCCACATCAGGAATTGTGTTCTTGGATTATCACGAGGGAACGGCCTCATTTACCCTTTCAGGGGACATGTTCTTTATTGACTACCAGGTGCTGGACGCGGAAACTGGCTCGTTTCTGTTTAGTGCGCAATGGATTGCCTCCCCCAGTTTCACGGCCGCCACCAATATGGGCATGACGGGCACAATTGAGGGAACGACCGTCACTGATCCCACCGGGCTGAAGGTGACCATACCCCAAATGGAAGCCGATCCGATAATAGACTTCGACGATGTGCCGCTGTAACATCGGCGCTGCCGGTGCACCCCGGCGGAGGTGCTGGCACCATGAAACTCAAGGGGACACATTCCCTACGTTGCCACTTTTAAAAGAACAATACCATCTACTGATGGCAACGGCCACAAAAGAAAGAAAAAGGCCTCACGAATTGCTTCGTGAGGCCTTGAATTTACTGGCAGCCCGTGGGGGATTCGAACCCCCGTGATGGGACTGAGAATCCCACATCCTAACCCCTAGATGAACGGGCCACGGTATTTTTAGCGTCGGCGGACCGACGCGATTAAACTATATGGTTGCCGGACTAGGATTCGAACCTAGAGTTACCTGATCCAGAGTCAGGAGCCTTACCAATTTGGCCATCCGGCAGAAGTGGCGAAATGTTACACGATAAGGCCGGTTCGTGTCAAACCGACGTACCCAATTTTTGAGTTCCCCCGGCATCGAAAGGCGGGAAACTTCCCGTTGCGGAAACCCCGCCGTCGAAGACAAACGGCTCCAGAACCCCGTTGGAATGCCGAACAGCAAGACGGCTGCAAAGTAGCACCATGGCCTGAACACCAGCAACGCCCCCCCCTGGCGGGAATATAACGCGGGAAGAATGAAGTTGCCGCAGGGGCCTCGGGGCGGCGTGCAATTTTGGACCGCGGTGGCGGAGGAAGCTTGACACCGCTTTCGCTGCTCCACGCCCGACATCCGGCGAAGCGGAGGCAGGACCATGCGCGCCACGCGAACAGACGAACCGGACCGTTTTCCTTCATGCGCTTTCCGTTGCCGCCCCGCCCCGCAGTGCCCGCCGGACAATCGGCCCCCGCAGCCGTACTGGAAGACGCACCCCGCGGAACTCCCAACCATGCCGAACACACCGCCGCCGTATCCGCACCCTGAACATGCGCGCCACGGCGGAAAAAGAACCGTTCCAGGCGGCGTTGCAAGCGTCCCGTGCGCAAAACGAAGCGGGCTTGCTGCCGTTCTCTTTCCGGCACCAAGCCCGCCACAATCACGATTCAGGAAAGGCCGTTCTATTCGGCAGCGCCGTTCTTGCGTTCCGCCACAATGTTCTGGCTTTCCAGGAAGGCCACGTACTTGTTCACGGCGCTCACGTATGCGCTGATGGCGGCCTCGATAATGTCGGTGCTTGCACCGTTGCCCCGGTAAACGCGGTCGCCAAAGCTCACCATGACGTACGCCTCGCCCAGGGCGTCTTTGCCGGGCGTCGTGGCACGGATTTCGAACTGTTGCAGGCGTCCGCTGACGCCGACGATTCGCTCGACGGCCATGCAGGCCGCATGCACCGGTCCGTCGCCCACGGCGGTGTCCATCAGCGTCTGATCACCCCGGCTCAGTTTCACCAGCGCCATGGCGGGATCGTTGCCCGAGGTGCGCACCTGTTCCAGGTGGTACAGCTCGAAAGAATCCTGCTGCACGCCCAGAATAAGCATGCGAAGGTCGTCGTCGAAGACCTCCTTCTTCCGGTCGGCCAGGGCAATGAAACGCTCGTAGAGCTGTTTTGCCTCGTCGTCGGTCAGTTCATAGCCCAGTTCGGCGCAGCGTT
>CAZOMH010000707.1:0-351 GCA_964580415.1 uncultured Nitrospirales bacterium | reverse complement strand
AGGCCGGCCTTGCCGGAATGCTTGCCGAGAATCAGGTCGCTCCGCTTGCGGCCCACCGACTCGGGCGTCATGATCTCGTACGTCTGCGCGTTGGCAATCATCCCGTGCTGGTGGATGCCGGACTCGTGGGCGAAGGCGTTCCGCCCCACGACCGGCTTGTTGAACGGCACGGCCAGCCCCGTCAGCTTGCTCAGCAGCGTGCTGGAAGGAACCAGTTCCTCCGACGTCACACGGCAGTCAAAGTCGTACTTGTCATGACGGGTGCGCATGGCCATCACCACCTCCTCCAGGGAGGTGTTCCCGGCGCGTTCGCCGATGCCGTTGATGGTGCATTCAATCTGCCGCGCACCG
>CAZOMH010000706.1:0-2741 GCA_964580415.1 uncultured Nitrospirales bacterium | reverse complement strand
CCGGATGGTTGTTTACGCCATGCTCGTCCTGGGCAGAAAACACGCATGTCTCCCACCGCCGGGGCGTCAATTTCAACGCTAAACGGTCATTTGACAATAACTTACACCCTGTTTTCGCGCCAAAATTGCACAATAAGACCCGCTGATCAATACCGGCAATGCGCAAAAGGTTTCAGGAAATATCCAAAACCACTCCTGCCAAAAACACAACATATCCGGCCTGGTTCATACAATCTACCAGATAGAGTGGGAGAAGAGACAATATTTCCCCTTCTCGGTCCGGACCTCTGTATACTTCCTACCCATGGACAATACTTCTGTTACCGACAGCCCCCCCCCCGCGTAACATTGTCCATTTCGGATAAGGGCCCAAGTGCCGTGTGCCACGTCAACAGAAGACGTGCGGGTTTCGTTATGAAACATTGACCCGCATGGGGACAGGTTTATACAATGGCAATGTATACGCGGCATTGGGTCTGTACTGAAAGGAACTCTGGAAATGATCTGCTTTTCGAGTGCCCGCACGCCATCGGCAGTCATATTCCTCACGATATTCGTGGGTATGGCCGGTTTTTTGCCCGGCTTGGGCGGAATTGCCGCCGCAGAAACCTGTGACGAGGTTTGGACCCAGCCCTCCACCTATGTCCAGGCGGACCAAGTAGCGCTGGAACTGGTCGTGGAGCCCAGCCACCCGGTGGCCACCAAAATGGCCTTCACCTATCGCGTCACCTGCGAAATGGGTTTCGAGGATGCGCACGCACAATTTAAGATCGTTGACCCTGCGGGCAAAATCGCGCATGAAGCGGCCATCACAAGCAATCTGGAGGCCGGGGAAAACAAATACCGTTTTGATTGGGACCCGACCTCCTGTCCTCCCGGTGATCTTCGGGCGGTCCTCACAGTCTATTATGCTTCCAGGACCTCCGCTGCGACCTGCTCCACCCCCTTAAAACGGGTAAGTTCGGCGGCCATGGAAGCCGAAACAGCTCTTTATGACGGACAACTGGAGGAAGCGTCCGAACGGGTGGACGCACTGGCGCAATCGCCGGACGGCCTTCCCTACATGCGCATCCGGCTCTCGCTCATTCGTGAAACCCTTGGCGCGGTCCGCGGCAGGATTTCCGAGGCAAAGTGGGTCGAGGCTGACCGGGGACTGGTCTATGTCCGCCAGGCGCTGCAAACGCTGAATGCCGGGATGGTCTTTGAAAAAACGGCGCCGGAGCTTCTTTCGCCGCTGCCCAAAATTGACGGACGGGTAACCCCCCAAGGCCCCAGCCTCTTCGCCAACGGAGCGCCCGTAACGCTGATGGGGGCCGTGCTGGACCTGGATCGGCCGGACGCCCCGGACCGTCTGGCGCGCATGGCCGCACTGGGAATGAATTTCGCCGTGTTGCCTGTGGACAGTGTGGAGGCGGTGGCCGCCGCGCCTTTTGACGCCGCGGCAATCGGTGCCGTGCTTGACCCCGTCCTCAACATGGCAGCGGAGAAAGGGGTGGCTGTGGTGTTGCAACTGTCCCAAACCTCGCTGGGCTATGCCATTCAGGCACAGGTGCCCGACCTGCAGGCACCGGGATTTGTCCCGCTCTCCCATCCCGCACTGCACGCCGCGCTGGAGAGGCATGTCAAGGCCGTCGGCGAGGCCGTGGCCGGGCGCGAAACGGTGATGGGAATCAGCCTGGCCGAAGCGCCCGCGTTCAAGTTCGACGGAGAACCGGTGCGGGAGAAGTTCATCGGGCGGGTTCGTGAACAGTATCCGGACCGCCAGGACCTGAACCGAATCTGGCACTCTCATCTGGCGGACTATAACGAGATAACAATTTGGGGGGACAATCCCCCGCATGCCTACCAGAACCAACGCGCCTACCAGTTTGACTGGCAGAGTTTCCACACGCAGCTTGTGGACGAGGCGCTCTCGGGACTGCGCGCGGCGGCCGGCCCCGCATGCCCGGGCCTTTCGATCATGGTCTCCATGCCCGACACCGCCTTTGAGAAGGGAGAAACCAAATACGCTCCGGATCGCGAACTGGTTGCGCGGCTGATGGACATCAACGGATGCACGGTTTCCGCGGGTTCCGCCGCCAAGCCGCCCTATACGATAGAATTTCCGCGTGCAACGATCCATTATGCCCTGCAGCGCTCCTATGACCCGCAGAAGCCGGTCATCAATCTCAGCGCGGGCATCGGCAACACGGATGGACTGGATCAGGGACACTGCTACAGTACCGTGCGCACCGTGCTTTGGGAGGCGCTCGTTTCCGGCGCCTCCGGACTGGCCGTGGCCCCCGATTCCCCGATCTACACGCGTCCCGCCGCAATGGAAGCGCTGGCGGTAACCGCGCTCGATGCCCGCCGTCTGGCGGGGATTATCCGCGCCTTCGCCGAAGCCCCGGCCGACGTGCTGGTGTTCCTGAGCGAATCTTCAAAGATTCTGGACAACGGCGAACCCCACCTGCAGTCCGCGCTCTACGCCTACGAGGGCAGCGCCTCTTCGGGGTACAACATACAGTTTGTTACGGAACGGGAAATCGCGAACGGCGTCCTCGACAAGTCCAAAGTGCTGGTCATGCCCGAAACGCCCGCAGCCACCGACGCCGCGTTTAAGAAGATTGACGAATTTGTCGAAAATGGCGGGGCGGTAACCCGGGTCGGAACGCCCATCCCCTACAACGAGCGCGGCATATCTCGGGCCGACGTCATCCGCACCACCGGCAACACCGTGTTCGTCAAAGGCATGAACCTGC
>CAZOMH010000705.1:0-2752 GCA_964580415.1 uncultured Nitrospirales bacterium | reverse complement strand
CTGCGTCACAGTGCCGACAATGAGGCCTGCGGCGGTGATGGCCGCGTCCGCCGCCGACTCGGTCATGCCGGCCACATCGGGGATGATCACAGGCGGGGGGCCCTGGGAGACGATCAATGCAACGGCACTGCCGGGACTGAGCATTTCTCCGGCCCCGGGTATTTGGCGGATGACCAGGCCGGAGGCCACGGTCGGACTGTACTCAAGCGCCACGGTGCCGGTCGCGAGACCCGCGGCGGCCAGTGCAGTGGATGCTGCCGCCCGCGTCAACCCCGCCACATCGGGCACGGGCACCGGCGGTGAACCGTTTGAGACGGTCAGGGCCACGGCGGAACCCGGGCTCAGCGACGTGCCGGCCGCGGGGTCCTGGCGTATCACTGTGCCGAAGGGCACGGTTGGGTTGTACTCGGGGGTGATTGTGCCGACCGTAAGGCCGGCTGCAACGACTGCCGCAGATGCGGTTGCCTGTGTTTTTCCAACCACGTTGGGTGCCGGTACGGGCCGTGGTCCCTTGGAAACCGTCAGGGCCACTGCATAGCCAGGGCTCACCGTTGTCCCCGGCGCGGGGTTTTGGCCGATGACGGTGCCGGCGTCTGCGGTGGAACTGTAGGTCATCGACACCACGCCGACCACAAGGCCCGCCCCGGTGATGGCCGCGGACGCGGCTGCCTGGGTTTCTCCCACCACGCCGGGTACGGCAACAGTCAGTGGCGCCTGCGAAACGACCAGCGCCACGGCAGAGCCCGGACTGACCGACGTGCCGGATGCGGGGTTTTGGCTGATAACCGTGTCCGGGACGACCGCGGTGCTGAAGCTTTGCGTAATCGTGCCGACCACAAGACCTGCGCCAACGATGGCGGCGGAAGCCGCGGACTCGGTCTGGCCCGTGACGTCGGGCACGACAGTGGTGACATTCGGGCTGCAAGACACCGCAATTGTCAGGCTGAGCGCCAAGATTCCAACCCACACAGACCGCGACAGTTTTTTCACAGCACAGTTCCCTCCGTAGTGCCAGACTGTCATGCGGTGCGCCGCCCTCCCCTCCGACATTCGGTCAAGGGCATACCCACCCACATGCCAGTGTACAGTGTAAAGGGGAAATCTCCCGGCGTCAAGCGTTCAAATTGGGATGCGTCTTTTTGTGCCGCATGAGATATATCAACCTGGAAAAACGTTATCCGACTGGCGCGAAGGGTTTTCTTATTGCTCTTGCTCTTGCTCTTGCCCCAGTTTTGGATCATTCTTGAGAGTACCGGGTTCCCACAGGTGGGGCATCGTTTGTAAGAGACTAAAGAAGGCCCGAAGTTGGCGGAGAAGAGGCAAAACCACGCTGCCGCCACATATCCCGTGAACAGTGCCGGGTATTTGTTTATAATGTTGCGGGTGAAATGATCCCGCGGGAAAACGCGGGTAGAACAAAGGATAATAATGCGGAATGGGACGGACCCGGGGCTTGTGCCCGAAGCGGTGCGGGACCGCTGGCAGACCCTGAAATCCGAAATCGAGCGGCACAACCGTCTCTATTACATGGAGGCGGTGCCGGAGGTGTCGGACCTGGAATATGACGCGCTCATGCGCGAGCTCCAGGAACTGGAAGAGCAATACCCCGCATTGATCACTCCGGACTCCCCCACCCAGCGCGTGGGCGGGGCTCCCATCACGGGGTTTGTGACCGTTGCGCACGCGGTCCCCATGCTTTCCATCGACAATACCTATAATCCCGCCGAACTTGCGCAATTTGACGCGCGGGTGCGCAGGGGGTTGGACGGACCAACCCCGGAATACCTGGTGGAACTCAAGCTTGACGGCGTGTCGATGAGCCTGCGCTATGAGAACGGCGTGCTTGCACGGGCGGCCACGCGCGGTGACGGTGTGCGGGGGGACGATGTTACGCAGAATGTGCGCACAATTCGTTCCCTCCCCCTGCGCATAGAGAACGCCCCGGCTGTCATCGAGGTGCGCGGCGAGGTCTACATGACCCATGCCGAACTGGAGCGGTTGAACCGGGAGCGCGAAGCGGAGGGGCTTGAAGCTTTCCGCAACCCCCGCAACACGGCGGCGGGCACGCTCAAGCTGCTTGACTCGCGGGAAGTGGCCCGGCGCGGGCTCGATATATTTCTCTACGAGATGGTTCTCAGTTCGGAAGCGCCGCCGCAAACCCATGCGGAACTGCTCGGTCTGCTGGCCGGCATGGGATTTCCTGTCAATCCAAACTGGACCCTGTGCCGCGATATCGATGCTGTTGTGCGCGTTTGCGAGGAGTGGCGCGTGCGCCGTTTTTCGCTTGGCTATGCCACGGACGGCATGGTTGTCAAAGTAAACAGCCATGCCCAGCGCGACTTGCTGGGTTCCACGTCCAAAGCGCCCCGATGGGTCATTGCCTACAAGTTCCCGGCCGAGACTGCCCGGACCCGTTTGCGCGACATTGTTGTGCAGGTCGGAAAATCGGGTGCGCTGACCCCCGTGGCGGAAATGGACCCGGTGCCGCTGGCGGGGACCGTGGTGAAACGGGCCACGCTTCACAATTTTGACGATTTGGCGCAGAAGGATTTGCGGGTCGGGGACATGGTCGAGGTGCAAAAGGCCGGGGAGATCATTCCGCAGGTGCTCCGGTTCGTTCCGGACAAGCGCCCGGACGATGCGCAGCCGTTTCCCATCCCCCGTGCCTGTCCGGCGTGCGGAAGCGGGGTACACAAGGACCCGGACGACGCCATTCTTCGGTGTCTGAACATGGGATGTCCGGCACAGCGCA
>CAZOMH010000704.1:0-2752 GCA_964580415.1 uncultured Nitrospirales bacterium | reverse complement strand
AGTCGCAGTACATCGGCTCGACAACCGGCCGCGCGCCCTCCCTCGCCGCGCCCACCGCCGTGCCCACGATGGCCGCCTCGGAAATGGGCGAGTTGAACAGGCGGTTGTGGGGAAGCGAGTCCGCAAGCGTCTGGTACACGGCGAACGCGCCGCCCCATTCGCGGCATTCCTCGCCGTACGCCACGACGCGGTAATCGTTGTAGAAGTGGTGGATGAGCGCCTCGAAGAGCGACTCGCCCAGCGTCACGGCCTTGTTGCCCTTGAGCAGGGAGCCGTCTTCCGCGATGCCGCTGCGCGACTTCTTTGCGATGGCCCTGAGCCGCGGGTTTTCTTCCATCGGCATGTTCACGTCGTCCGCGCGGCGCAGGCCCGGAAGCTCCTTCTCCTCCCCGTTGGAGAACATCAACTGCGACACGCCCGCGTGCGCCGTGAGTTTCATGCGCGGGGAAACGGCCGCACTGGAGGCCAGGCGGCACGCCTTGGTGACCTTGCGCGTCGCATAGGCGCGCACCGCATCCAGTTGTTCCTGCGCGGCGATGCCCTCTTTCACCAGCTTGCCGCCAAACTCCACCAGTGGATCGACCGCGCGCCACATGTCGATTTCCTCGCGCTCGCGGTAGGCCGACTGGTCGCTCGGCGAATGGCCCGACTGCCGGTAGCACAGCACGTCCAGGAACACCGGACCGTCGCCCTTCTTCACGATCTCCAGCTTGCGGCGGTAGCCGTCGGCCAGCGCCAGCGGGTTGTTGCCGTCGATTACCTCGGCATGCATGTTCTCCGGGTTCAGCGCCGCGCCGCAGCGCGCCAGCCGGTCAAAACCGGCCGTCTCGCCGATGGGCTGGCCGCCCATGCCGTAGAAATTGTCCATGAAATTGAAAATGAGCGGCAGACCGCCGCGGATGTGCCCGGGCCACAGGGTCTTGAACTGCGCCATGGTCGAGAAGCCGAGCGCCTCCCACACCGGGCCGCAGCCGATGGAGGCGTCCCCGATGTTGCACACCGCGACGCCGTCCCTGCCCAGCACCTTCTTGCCCAGCGCCGCGCCCACGGTGATGTCGGCGCTGCCGCCCACAATCGCGTTGGCCGGGTAAATGCCGAAGGGCAGGAAGAAAGCGTGCATCGATCCGCCCATGCCTTTCGTGAAACCCGTTTCGCGGCCGAAGATTTCCGCCAGCAGGCCGTACAGCAGGAAGTCGATGCCGAGTTCCTCTTCATCGCAGGTTGCCAGCGCGGGTTTCTTCTTGCCCTTGGGCGTCAGCGACAGGCCGGTCCAGTCGGGCTGGTTCTTCTCGACGATGCCCAGGATGGTCCCGTCGAAGTAGTTCTTCATCAGATCGACCAGCCCCTTGCCGGTCAGGTCCTGCACGGCGCGCAGGCTCTTTGCGATAATCTCGCCGTGGCTGCGGTGGCTGCCGAAGATGTGGTCGTTCACCGACAAGTGCAGGCTTTGGCCGACCGCCGCGCCTTCCTGCCCGATCGACAGGTGCGCCGGACCCGGATGGTTGTACTCGATGCCCTGGTACGCGCCGAGTTTCTTGATGTTGTCCAGCATCGTTTCGAATTCACGGATGACCGCCATGTCGCGGTACACGCGCAGGCAGGTTTCCAGCGTCACACCCGAACCCGAAGCGATCTCTTCGGTGACGGATTTGCTGTAGGTGTTGACAGGTATCTTCCCCAGATTCAGGGTGCTGCTCTTGCGCATCTTTTCCGGGATGACCATAATCTTCTTGGGCATTTTTCGCGAAACCTTATATGTGATGAGAAGAGAGTCAGAGGAAACGCCCCCGGGAGGAGGCCGGCGCGGCCGGCGCGGCCGGGACCGCATAACGCAGAAAGTATAGCACGCAGCGCCGGAAAGTGCGAAAAGTGGTGCGTTTGCGTGCGGCTGCGGGGAGGCTTGCGCGGAGTGCATGGGCGTTTCGCCGCGTGGGGGTCCGAGTCTCCCGACTTGGAGCGGGTCGGGTGCAAATCCTGACCGTACGACACGTGCCGGGTCCTGAAAGTGCGCAATAAAACGCCCCGAACCCGGGTGATCGCTGCGGATCGGGTCGTCATTCACCCCGCGGTCATATTCTCCGCCGGGTCCGGTGCCGGAGAAACCGGACTGCCAAAACGGCCATGCAGTCAGGGCATTCTTTGCCTCGTGCGGGTGCGGAAAGTGTCACGATTGCACGATGCCGGGACGGCTTACGCCTCCTTCAGCGACCACGGTGCCCGCATGGTCCTTGAGTGGCGCTTGTTCGCCTCGTCCGCGCCGGGGCCGGTGAACTTTTCCTTGACCGAATCCCAGCGCAACCGCTGCCTGAGCCGGATGGCGGTGTCGCAGGCCATGCAGAACATGTCCGACTGGACCGCGTCCTCAATGGGGGCCACGGTGGGCTTGTGGTCGTACACACAGTCAATAAAGTTCCGGATGTGGTGCTTGCTCTCGTACAACCGCACCTTGTCCGTCTCCGGGAATTTGAACTTGGCCAGTTCGCCCGGCGAGGTGTTGATTTCGCCGCGTTTCACATGCACCCAGCCCTTGTCGCCGATGAACACGGTGCCGTGGTCCCTGCCCTCGGTGCCGTATTTCTGGAGCCATTCTGGCGGCGCGGGCGCGGCGCGGAAGTCCACCACCACGCCGCTGTCATAGGCGATGTTGATGTTCCAGTCGATGGCGCAGTTGCACACGCCCCCGGTGGGGAACTTGCCGACGCCCTCGATGGTGCAGGGCGTCCGCATCAGGTCGCCGGCGCCCCAGAACGCG
>CAZOMH010000703.1:0-2752 GCA_964580415.1 uncultured Nitrospirales bacterium | reverse complement strand
CTCGCAGAACCAGGCGAACCCGCGGTCCTCGTCGCCCAGCCACACGAACGGCTTGTAAGCATGCGTCCAGCCCTCCGCAGGCAATGTGGCGCTGTTGGCGATGCTGCCCCACATGCCGGGGAAATGGTACAGGTACCGGGCGTGCTCCGGCTTGAGCGGGATTTCAAGGGTCAAGTCCCGCAAAAGCGCCGCCTTTCCGGCGTCCGGCGTCAGCTTCAGATCGACGCGGACCATGCCGTCGAACTCGACGGTCGTGCTGCCGGTAAGGGTGAGGCCGTCCGCGCGCGCGGTTCCCGTCAGGACCACCCGGTCGTCCTCGCGTACAGGGAATTCGACCTTCCCTCCCCGCCAGACAATCGGCACATCTGCCACACGGCCCGTGAGCGCAATGGGCGCCGCAAGGATGGACGCGTCACGCGCCACGACCTCTGTCGGCAGGATCGACCGGTTGAAACGGTACGAGCGGCCCCAGCACCGCACCGCATCCCTCTTGACCGTAAGGCTCGTCCACGGCGCGGGGACTTTGTGCGTGACCCCTTCCCTCGTGCCCAGCCAAGGCGGCCGCAGGGGGTTGTCGACGGTTTTTTCTGCCGTAAAAACAGGCCCCGTTCCGCGTCGCGCGGCGCTGGCTTTGACCACCAGTCTACCGGCCGGGATCTGCCCCCCCGGTATCTCAATCCGGATCTCTCCCGTCTTCGGATCCGGTGCGGCCTTCCGCTCAAGAACACGGCCCTGCGGCCCGTCCAAAGACACGGCCACATCGGTGTCCGCGGCCGGAAAGACGGACGCGTCCGTCCGGACATCGAGCCGCAGCAAATTCTTTGTTAGAAACGCGCGCACGGCCAACCCGACGGGCTGATGGCCGCTTTCGGCAGCCACGCCAAGAGGCCGCCCCATGCCGGTTTCATCTCCCGCCTGTGCGCACAGAAACAAAGCCGCCGCGAATATGCACACCGCTTCCCGATTGCATAACATGATTCAACCTCCCTGAATGATGACACCCCCGCCGTGTTTTTCAATGGTGGCGAGGGTAGCAAATACATGCCAGTTCTTCAAGAGCATGTCCAAGTTCCCGACAAATCCGGAGTTGACTATTCCCCCCTCCCCGGCATAATAGAGTTCAATTTAGCGGTCGGAATGTTCCGGCTCGCGTTTTGGGGATGCTTGTGAGGGAAACGGGGTTGACCATGGCTAAAAAAGACACGTTCATTTGGGCGAATCTGGTGCATCTGGGGCGGAACATGTGCAGCGACGTGCCGGTGAAAAAGTTCGGGAACACGCCGCCGGAATTGCTCTCCTACATCTGCGTTGCGGATCATCTGCGCTGCGACGAGAAAGTCTGGGATGACATCACCCAGCGCATGGCGAATGCCGGCATGAATATGGCCGTCATCAACATCGGCGAGGGCATTCAGCTTGAGAGCCACCCGGAACTGGCCGTCAAGGGATCGTGGCCGATTGACAAGATCCGCGGCAAACTGAAACGCCTGCGCCAAATGGGGCTGGAGCCCATCCCGAAAATGAACTTCTCCGCCTGTCATGACCTGTGGCTCAAAGACTATTCGCGCATGCTTTCCACCGACACCTACTATAAAGTGTGCGCCGATGTGATCCGCGAGGTCATCGACATTTTCGACACGCCGCGCTTCTTCCATCTGGGATATGACGAGGAAACGTTCAGCCACCAGAGCTACTATAACTTCGCGGTGGTCCGGCAACACGATTTGTGGTGGCACGATTTTCTTTTCTTCGTCAAGACGGTTGAGGACAAGGGTGTCCGCCCGTGGATCTGGTCGGACTACATCTGGCACAACGAGGAGAGTTTTCTCAAGCGCATGCCGAAATCCGTTCTCCAAAGCAACTGGTACTACGGCAAGACCTTTAACCCCGAAGAAAAGACATCTTCCGGCCTCTATGTCAAAGCCTATCTCGCGCTGGAAAAGGCGGGGTTCGACCAGATTCCAACCGGCTCCAACTGGAGTTTCAGCGAGAATTTCAGCAGCACAGTTGATTTCTGCACGAAGAACATCGCGCCAGAGCGGCTCAAGGGATTCATGATGGCGCCGTGGAAAGCCACGGTCGAGCCTTTCAGAAAAAATATCGAGCAGGCGATCGATCTCGCGGGAGAAGCGATCAGCCGCGGTGTTGCCCAAGGCAAACGCAAGGAGTGAGCGTCAAAACAGCCCCCTCAAACGATAACCCGGCTTGCTGAAGAGTTTGTGCAACTTCCCTAAAAAGAAAGTGGTGGCGATCTCGGCGAACTCGTGCGTGGCGAGGCCGCCCACCTCCATGACCTGCGCAGCTGGTATTCGAGCGGGAATGACAAAGGCGAGGCCTTCCAGACATTCCGTTTCAAGTGGTTTCAACGGCATACCGGTAACCTATAACTCGTCACCGGCCGACCGCGCTTCCGGATAGCACTTACTTCGAGTGCATCATGTCAATGATGCGTCGCTCTTGGCAGAAGTGCCCTCGGCAGAACTGCAACCTCAAATCCTCTTCACCGGCAGACCCAAGTAACTGTCCTGTTTTGAAAATTACGCGACAGACAAGGCATGAGAATCGGGCTGACATCCGCGCAAGGAGAAGGTATCCTACACGCATTTCCCAACCCCAATGAGGCAACTATGGCTTTCGACAGTGGCTCCGTGAGTTTCCGGCTCTTTTATCTCCAACACGCTTACGATTCCGGACTGATCGACGCTTTCGCAAAACATGCTGCGCCGCCGATCAGTTCCCTCAACCGCGACCC
>CAZOMH010000702.1:0-2755 GCA_964580415.1 uncultured Nitrospirales bacterium | reverse complement strand
AGGGCGGACGCCCTGTGCAAACAAATTGGAAAACTCTCCGGCACCCGAATCACCGTGCTGCTTCCCTCCGGCGGCGTGCTCGCCGATTCCGACGAACTTCCGGCCCAGATGGACAACCACAGCAACCGCCCCGAAGTGCGCGAAGCGCTTGGCGGCCGCATCGGCCGCGCCGTCCGCCACAGTCACACCCTGGGACAGGACTGGGTCTACGTGGCCGTGCCGGTCCGTGAAAACGGGACCATTGCGGGCGTGGTCCGCGCCAGCACCTCGCTGGCCTCCGTCAACGGCGCCCTGCGGGGCGCCTATGCGCGCATCGCCCTGGCGGGCGCCGTGGTGGCGCTGCTCGCCGTGCTCGTCAGCCTGGTGCTGGCGCGGCGCATCGCGGGCCCTGTCAGCCGGATGGTCGCGGGCACGCGCCGCCTGGCGGCGGGCGATTTCAACGCCCGGCTCGTCCCGCCCGGCTCGGCCGAACTGGCCGAACTCGCCGGCGCCATGAACCTCATGGCCCGCGATCTGCGCGACCGCATGGACGCCGCAGACCGGCAGCGCGCCGAACTCGACGCGGTGCTGTCGAGCATGGAGGAGGGCGTGCTCGCCGTCGACCGCAACGAGTGCATCATCAGCCTCAACCGCGCGGCGGCCGAACTCTTCGGCGTTCAGGCCCGGGCGGCCCGGGGCCGGGATTTCCGCGGGGTCGTGCGCACCGCCCAACTGCACGAGTGCGTGACCCGGCTGCTGGCCAACCCGGCGCCCTTCTGTGAAAATGTGATTCTCAACGCGCCCGGCGAAAAGCATCTGCTCCTGTCCGCCACGGGCCTCCGCGACGGGCGCGGAGACGCCGCGGGCGCGCTGCTTGTGCTTCAGGACATGACGGAACTGCGCCGCCTTGAGCGGGTGCGCAGCGACTTCGTCGCAAACGTTTCCCACGAACTGCGCACGCCCGTCACCTCCATCAAGGGATACGCGGAAACCCTGCTTGCCGAAAAACAGCGCGACCCTGAAACACTGGACCGTTTCCTGGGCATCATCGCGCGCCAGGCCGACCGGCTTGCCGCGCTCGTGGACGACATCCTGTCGCTGGCCAGGCTCGAGCGTTCCGAAACTGCCGGCGACACGGGATTCGGGCCCGTCGCCGTTGCGGGCGTGATCGAGGGGGCCCTGCAGGCCTGCGCCCCCAAGGCGGAAAACCGCCAGGTGCGCATCTCCGTGTCCTGCCCCGGCGCGCTCCTCATGGAGGCAAATGCCGCGCTGGCGGAACAGGCGCTGCTGAACCTGCTCGACAATGCCGTAAAGTTCAGCGAGCCCGGAGGCGAGGTGCTCCTGACGGCACAGACCGTGTCCGACGGCGTGGCGCTCTGCGTGGCCGATGCGGGGCCGGGCGTCGCGCCCGATCATCAGGCCCGCATTTTCGAGCGCTTCTACCGCGTCGACCGCGGCCGCAGCAGGGCCATGGGCGGCACCGGCCTCGGATTGGCCATTGTGAAACACATCATGACCCTGCACGGCGGACGGGTGGAACTGGAAAGCATGCCGGGCAGGGGCAGCCGGTTCACCCTCCTCTTTCCGTCCGCGGGAAAGTCCGCCGCGCTTGGACCGGATTCCTGACCCCGATTCCCGGCGGGTCCCCCCGCGCAAAGAGCCGGCGGATTAACATTTCCCTAACATTGGTTATGTCTAATGACGGCGGCCGGATAAATGGGGCGCTGTTTGTTCCGTCAGGGAACCGTATTCAAGCAGGGAAAGGACACAGATGTTTCGCAAATTGCTGCCGCAGGAGCACGGATATTTTGACCTCTTTGAACAGCACTCCGCGCTGGGCCTCAGGGCCTGCCAGGAACTGCAGGCCATGTTTGCCGAAAACGCCGATATGACCGGCCTGGCCGTCCGGATCAAGGACCTGGAGAAGGAGGCCGACCTGGTGACCCGCTCCTGCATGGACGCGCTGCACCGCACCTTCATCACGCCCATGGACCGGGCGGACATACAAACCCTTATCCAGCGCCTGGACGATGTGGTCGATTCGGTCGAATCGACCGCGGCCCGCGTCATGCTTTATGAGATTACCGAAGTGCGCCCCGAGGCGCGGGCGCTGGCCGAAATACTGGTCGAATGCGCCAGGGAAACCACACTGCTTATGCCGATGCTCCGCAACATGAAAGACGCGGACACCATAAAACAGCACTGTGTCAACATCTTTGAAATGGAGAATGCGGGCGATCTGATTATGCGCAACGCCCTGGCCAAGCTCTTCAAGGAAGAAAAGGACGCCATCGCGCTTATCAAGTGGAAAGAACTCTACGAACGTCTGGAGAAAGCCACGGACCGCTGCGAGGCGGTCGCATCCATCGTCCAGAGCATCGTGATCGAGGCTTCGTAGACCCATGACACTCCTTTGGGTTGTCGTCATCGTCACCGTAATCGCCGCCCTGGCCTTTGACGTCATCAATGGATTTCACGACGCGGCGAACTCCATCGCCACGGTGGTGTCCACCCGTGTTCTTTCACCGCGGCAGGCCGTGCTCTGGGCCGCATTCTTCAATTTCGTCGCCATTCTTGTGTTCCCCACCGCGGTCGCCAACACAATACAGAAGATCGTGGCCATCAACCCCTCGGACCACGCCTTTGTGTACGTGGTGCTTGCGGCGCTTCTCGGGGCCATCGTGTGGGATTTGTTCACCTGGCTCCTGGGGCTGCCCACCAGTTCGTCCCACGCCCTCATTGGCGGACTGGTCGGCGCGGGAATGGCGCACGGGGG
>CAZOMH010000701.1:0-2756 GCA_964580415.1 uncultured Nitrospirales bacterium | reverse complement strand
CACGCCGGGAAGAATGAAATCGGAAAACCAAAGCATCGGGGGAAATCCTTCGGGCCGGGTTGGTGAAAACGCGCCTATTGTAGCGCACCTCCGCGCGGGGCGTCCTCTTTCAAATTCAACACGCAATCGCGCGCGTCCCGGTTCCTGAATATATGCGCGGCTCTGCCCGGGCGGTCAATGCGCGGCTTTCCGGAGGGACACGCGCCCAAATGCGCTTTGGAAGGAGAAGAAACAAGCAGCCGCTTTCGGCGGTCCCTTACAGGCGCGTTTCACGCAGCACCGCACTGCGCGACCAGCACCGCCCGCGTTCCCGGCACGCACCATCCCATACCTCCCCTACTTCCCATAAGTCCCATCCGCCCTGACTCAAGGCGCAATCACCCTGCTGTACGGCGAACCCGCGGTGCGTCTTGCCAACTCCGCAAGCATCTTGCCCCGGCTGTAGGGTTTCACGCCGCGGACGATTTGCGCGCGCATGGCCCGGCCCGGGTCGGTGTCCTGCGGGTAGGACAGGAAGTTCAGTTCCACGCCAAGCCGCTGCGCGGCGCGCGCGGCGATGAGCGGCCACACGGCGCCGATGTCGCCGATGATGGGAATGCTGCCCTCGTGCCGGGCGAACCCGGACATCTCCATGCGGAAGGGCACCTTGAACAGCTTTGTCTTGGGCAGTCCGTCGGCGATGGCTTTCTGCACGCCGCCGCCGTCGCGCTCCGCCTCGCAGACGCGGTCGAGCGCGGGGTCGAGATCGATGCGGATGAGCGACTTGCCCTCCAGCGAATAGGTGTGGTGGCCCATCCATGCGGACCACATGCCGTGGCCCGTGTAGCGTTCGAAGGGCCCGTCATGGATTTCCTGCGTGAGCGCCACGGCGGACTCGATGATCACGTCCGCGCTTTCCAGCATGCGCGCGAGCCGCGTGGCCCGTTGCCGCAGTGGGATGCTGTCGCCGATGTTGAGGCCGACCGCCCCGCCGCCGATCAACTGTGGAATCGTCACCAGCACGGGCAGCCCCTTGGCCGCGCCGGCGCCGATCATGGTCATTTCATCGGCGCCGAGACCGGCAATCTCCTCGAAAGACGCGCCGTTGGCGCGGGCCAACTCGGCAATCTCGCCCGCGAGCCATTCGAGCCACAGGCCCATGGGGTAGCCCAGATTGCCCGCCGCCTTGATGATGGTTTTGCCCTCGGCCTGCTTCAGTTTTGCAATGAGTTCCCTGTCGAGCGGCATGAGCTTCTGGATTTCGTCCAACTGCGCGTCATCCACCAGCGTCAGTTCGAATTCGCCGCCGCGCGGGAGCATCCATTGCGGCACGCCCAGCGGGTCCCCGGCGCAGCGCTTTACCTCGTCCAGGGTGCCGCCCATCTCGTGGGACACCACGGCCGAACTGGTGGACACGGCGTCCACAACGCCCGCATGCATCAGCGCTGCGATGAGCGTGGTTACGCCCTCATGCACGTTCGGCCCGCTGCCCGTGACCACGGCCACCCTGCCGCCCCGTTCCTTGGCGGCGACAATGCGGTCCACGGCCGCGTTGACGCGGTCCAGGGCCTTCGCGTCGAGCCGCGACTCAATCATGCCGAGCGTTTCGTTGTCATAGATCATGGTGTGCCTTTCCCGAGTTACTTGCCGCCCTTCTCGAAATACATCTGTTCCGCCCGCGCGAGGTCCGCGGGGGTGTCCACGCTGAATCCGTGGTGGTCGCGGTCGGGTATGGCGGATTCGATGATGCGGATGCGCAGGCCGTGTTCCAGCCAGCGCAACTGTTCCAGCGATTCCACGCGCTCCAGCGTGGTCGGCGGGAGTTTTGTCAGGCGCATGAGCGTGTCCTTGCGGTAGGCGTAGACGCCGACATGCTCGAACACGCCGTGCTCCACCTTCTCGCGCGGATAGGGGATCAGCGAGCGCGAAAAGTACAGCGCGTTGCCGTTCAGATCGGCCACCACCTTGACCACCGCCGGGTTGGCCAGGTCCTCTTCGCGCACGATGCGGAACATGAGCGTGGCGATTTCCGCCGTGGCATCATCGAGCAGCGGGCGCACCGCCTCATCCAGCATGTCCGGGTGGATGAAGGGTTGGTCACCTTGGATGTTCACCACGATGTCCGCGCCGAGCGCCGCGGCCACCTCCGCCACACGGTCCGTGCCGCTGGGATGGTCGGCCCGCGTCATCATCGCCTGCCCGCCGAAGGCCAGCACGGCGTCACGCACCCGCTCGTCGTCGGTGGCCACGCACACCGACTGCAACAGCGGGGACTCGGTGCAGCGCTCATAGACGCGCTGGATCATCGTCTTGCCCGCGATCAACGCCAGCGGCTTGCCCGGCAGCCGGCTCGAACCGTACCGCGCCGGGATGATTCCCACAACATGGGGTGTGCTCATAGTCCTGACTCCTTCTTGTGACAGTGACCCCGTCCGCGTCATGATAATCCCCCCGGCGATGGTGGTCAAGAGAATGGGGGGATGAGCAAAATCCGCATGTAAGAATTGCCTGCGGCGGGATAATGCCTGCGGGTGCGCTTTGTAACTGCGGCGTCTCCGCCGCAGTCCGTATTAACTCCTTGATAATTTGCGGCGGGGATGTTGTGAAACGCACGGGTCTTCAGTCCCCCCCGTCTTTAAAGGGGGACTGAAGACCCGAAGGGCCGGGGGGCATCTGGGCGTATGCGGAAGCATACACCCCCCGCCGCTTCGCGGCACCCCCCTCAAGGGCTACCAAGTATAGGCATTTTTTCCGCCTCCGCCATGGGCGCTGGCCAG
>CAZOMH010000700.1:0-2758 GCA_964580415.1 uncultured Nitrospirales bacterium | reverse complement strand
GAGATTACCCTCGTCTATTTGCACGCGTCTTTGCATTGCCCCCAGAAGAGGTCGCGAACAAGAACACCACGCCTCCCGAAAGCGCTCGCAGGTTAACATAGAGGGCACCTCATCGCGCAAGACGAGTTCTGGCGCTCAACTTTGCGCCGTACCCTTGACACATCCAATCGTTCGTGGTACCGTTAAACGAATATTATATCGATGGAGACCATGCCATGAACTCGGTAAAATTATCGCCAAAATACCAGATAGTGATTCCCCGCGAGATTCGGGAGTCCATGAACCTCCATCCCGGGGAAGAAATGCAGGTGTTCGAGTTTGAGGGTCGCATTGAGGTGGTGCCCGTGCGGCCCATCCGCCAGATGCGGGGACGCTTCAAGGGGATAGATACCCTGGTGGAGCGCGAAGAGGAACGGACATGAACCTCGTGGATTCCTGCGGTTGGCTCGAGTATTTCGGGGAAGGCTCGGAAGCGTCGGCCTACGCCAAGGCCATTGAAAACACGGAACAACTGGTGGTGCCGACGGTGTGCATGTATGAAGTGTTCCGCATTCTGCTGCGACAGGTTGGGCGCAGCGGCGCGCTGGAGGCTTTTGCGGCCATGCAGCAGGCGACGGTTGTTCCTCTGACGGAACCGCTGGCACTGGAGGCGGCATCGCTGGGCGAATCGCAAAAGCTCCCCATGGCCGACAGCATCATACTGGCCACCGCGCGGGTGTACCATGCAACGCTTTGGACGCAGGATGCCCATTTCAAGGGCATGGCCGGCGTCAGGTATATCGTCAAGATATAGCCCCTTCTGAGTTCCGGCCTTCCGGATTAATTTCGCAACCCGCTGTATCGCCGCACAGTCTAACGAGTGGAATACTCAAGGGCCGCAGACTCCGGACACGTTCTCGTGCTTCCACGCGCGGCATGGAAGCACGGGCACGAGGGAGAAAAACATGGGGATGGTCACGCTTATGAAACATTTCACATCTTGCCCGACAAAGGGAATGACCAGACTTGCGCTGCTGGCGCTGCTTCTTCTGGTTCCCCGGGTCGCCTTGACGCAACCGCCGACCACTCCGATCAAAAGCCCGTCGTACAAGGCATGGTGCGAAGGGGCGAAACTGCTGAGTGGACTGCGCCTGACGTACACGTACAAGAAAGAGCCAACGGCCGAATTTGTGTCCACCCATAAAGATAAAGAGTACACCGGTGATGGACTGATGGTTATGCGCGGTATCTTTCAGCGCAAAGAGGGGGAACTGCGCGTGTCCCGTTCGGGTGAAAGCCTGAACCGCAATGAGGTTCTGGAACGCTTCGAAGACAACACCCGCGTATGGAGATATGACAAGCAACGCGAAACCCTTTATCCGGCGGAGCCGGACACGTCGGAATCCAGCACGGAGATTCACGGGAACGGAGTCTTCTATCACTGCTTTCAGGAGAAGAAACTCGGTTCGGTGTGGCCCGAATGGAAATACCGGCCGGACTATCCCGTGGCGGATATCATGCCGCCGGACCCCGCGGCGAACATATTGACAAAAGTGGGCGCGTCCGGCAATGTTCTGGATTTTGTCTCTGAAGACAACAAGTTGTTGACGCGGTACACTCTGGACCCGGCGCAAGGAATGATGCCGACCCGAATTGAGTATTACCAGATTGTGAAAGAAAAGGAAGGTGAATTGTTCTTGTATCGGTATTTCACCGTGGAGGAATATACGCACACAGACAACGGTGCCTTCCTCCCGCACAAGTCCACCGTTCACGACTTTGCGCGCAAGAGGGAAGATGGATCTATAAGCGTGGACAAGACCCACGCATACGAGATGACCGCCTTCCAGGTAAACGTCCAATTCAATCCGGACGAATTCAGGTACACCTTTCCGGAGGGCGTCCATGTTCAGAACCACACAGTGAACTCCAGCTACAAGGTCGGGGACAAAGAAGACAACACGGTCACCGGGGCGCCCAATATCCATCAGGTACCTGGCCAGGCGGAGGTCGGCACGGTGGAGATAAACGGCGTCGCCGCGGGCGTGTTCGCGGCGAAGTACTGGGAGGACAACACGCTCAATCTGGTGCCGGACATGCGCGACCCGCTGCTGGCACCGAGGCAGTCGGGCGTCTTCCGCAATATCTACGCGCCGTCGGCAGTGCAGACGGCAACGGGTTGGCGGCTGTTCTACGGCGCGTGGGACGGCGTGCCCACGGGCAACGACCGCATCTACTGCGCGGACACCACGGACTTCATCGACTTCGGCGCGCGGCGCACGGTCATCGAGCACGGCGAGTTTATCCACACGTGCAACGTAAACGCGCTGGCCAAAGACGGTGGCGGCTTTGAAATGGTGGTGACCGCCTACCCCGACGCCAAGGGTGACAACAAGCCGGCATACTTCTCCAGCCCCGACGGGGAAGCGTGGAACGGCGCGGCGGCGCCGTGCGCGGCGAAGCAGTCGGACATTGTGCGCGTCGAGGGCTATGACAAGTATGACGACGCCGACATCAACGGCGTGAACGTAATTATGCGCGGCTGCGGTTGCCTGCACCTCTACTTTAACAATTACAAAGACTTCGGCCGCGTCTACCGTGCCACGGGCACGGACGGCAAGACCTTCCAGTTTGACGGCACGGCGCTGGAGTGTCCCTATGCGGTCAATGACGTGAAATGGTTCGCCGTGGCCGACGGTCCGCGGTATCTGATGGGTCTGCACATGAACCGCGAGGGGCTGTGGTATGCGCTGTCCAAGGACGGCATGACATTCGACAA
>CAZOMH010000699.1:0-2765 GCA_964580415.1 uncultured Nitrospirales bacterium | reverse complement strand
TTCTGGCCCGCCGTGCTGCGCGACGCCGACTCCGCCCTGCTCACCCCCGGCGCCATCCCCACCGCGGGCGCGGCGGGCAGGCGTGTCGCCGCCCTGCGTGCCTGCGTCCACCTTGCCGAGGCCATGCACCATCCCGCCGCCGGCAACCTGTTCGAGGCCTGCCGCCGGGCCTGGGTGGATTTTGAGACACGCTTCTGGGACAAGAAAACCGGCCTCTACGGCGGTCCCGGCGAAGACCCCGCCGAGGCCATGTCGGGCCTTTGCCAGGTGGCCGCGCTGCGCATGGACGACGTCGCGCAGCCCGCGCGCGTTGCGGCATGCCTCAAGGCGCTGGAAACGGACCCGCGCGTTGACGCTCTGCCCACGCCGTCTCTGGTGCGGCTCGCCTTTCTGGAACGCCACTACACCAACGAGGCGGCCGTGGGCGGTATGTGGGCCGCGCGTCTTGCGGCCCGGCTCGGCAAAGACCCGTCTTTCGACCCGCGCCTCCTCTGGCAAATGTTCCAGGCCGTCGGCGGAATGCTTTATGCCGTGCCCGCCCAGCGGCTCTATCTCGACCCCCGTTCCGGTACCAACGGTGCCGAAATCGTGACGAACCTCATGACCCCCCTCTGCTTCGGCCGCATGCTCCACATGGAATTCAACGGCTCCGCAGGACCGGAAATACAGACCGATCTTGCCCTTGACAGTCCGGTAATCATTCGCGAAGTCGTCCTGCGCATCCCCGAGGGAATCGCCGATCCCCTCGTGCGCTGCACCATCAGCGAAGAGGCTGTTCCCTGCCAGGCCGCGCCCCGCGCCGAATCGGGCCGCTCCGAGGTGCTGATCCGCTTCGGCTATCCCGTGCAGCTCGCGGACACGCTGTCCATCTTTGTCCGCCAGGCTGTCGCCAGGAAGAAACGCTGGGGCTGGCTGGGGCGATGAAAATCTTCGGACTGACCGGCGGCATCGGTTCCGGCAAGTCGGAAGCCGCCCGCGCCTTCGAACGGCACGGCATTCCCGTCATCGACGCCGACCGTGTAGGCCATGCCGTCATCGAACCCGGCGGCGCCGCCCGCGAAAAACTGCTCCGGGCCTTTGGCAACGGCATTCTCGCCGAAGACGGCAGTATCGACCGCGCCCGCATCGCGGCCCGCGCCTTTTCCGACCCCGATGCCCGGCGCCAACTCAACGACATTACCCATCCCGCCATCCACGCCGAAATCGCCCGCCGTTGCGCGGAACTGGCCGAACAGGGTGCCCACACCGTCATTGTGGAGGCCGCATTACTCGGGGAGAACGGCGCGGTCAACCCCATGTTCGAAGGGCTTATTCTCGTCAGTTGCCCCGCGCAGGAACGCCTTCGCCGGCTCACCGAAATGCGCGGCATGGACCCTGCCGAAGCCGAACGCCGCATCGCCGCCCAAACCGACCCCGAATCAAAACGCCCCCTCGCAAAATGGGTTATCGACAACGGGGGGGATTTGGAACACCTTCAGCGGCAGGTCGATGCCGTGGTCGGCGTACTGGCGGCGGGGCACTGACCGGACTGCCCGTACAGCAGGCATCCCGTTTGCCCTGCTTGTACCGCAGGCGTCCCGCCTGCCACAAACATCTTGAGCACGCGCATGTTTTCTGTCCACCTGTCCTTGACGGGGGGGGCGAAGGGCCTGGGGGTGTATATCCTCCAACCGCCTCCGGGCTTCGGAGAGGACCCACATAATCAGCGGGGCAAACACACACCGTCCCCGAAGGGGGCGAATTCACCGGTCGACCGGTCCGGACAACCGGGTCAGATCCTGCTGCGGCCTATCTGCGACAGCGCAATGCGCAGTTCGTCGCAGTCGGCGAAGCGCTTTTCCGGGCGCTTCTGGAGCAGTTTCATAATAATGTCCCCCAGCGGCGTCGGGCACTTGGGGTTGACCAGCGAGGGATGGTCCGGCATCACGGTCAGGTGGCACTGGTACAGCTTGCCCAGGTTGTCCACCGGGAACGGCACCCGCTCGGCGAACATCATGTAGAACGTGATGCCCATCGAGTACTGGTCGCTGACCTGGTTGACCTTTTCCTTGCGGATAAACTCGGGCGCGACGAACATGGGCGTAATCTGTTCGCCCACGTTGCGGTCCACCAGTTCAAGCAGAAAGCTGCTTCCATACAGCGAGAAGTCGGCGATCTTGATCACGCCGGTGCGCGTAAACAGCACGTTGGCGGGCTTGAAATCGTGATGCACGCAGCCTTTGTCGTGCAGGTACTGCATGCCCTGGCAAATCTGCATGCACACATTGACCCGCTCCTGGAGATTCCACGGCCGGTTGAGGATATACCACTTCAGGCTGGGCCCGTCCACATACTCCATGATCATGCAGCGGCCCTCGGGGCCGTCTATAAAGTCGAAAATTTGGACGCAGTTGGTGCTTTTGAAACGCTTGAATTTTGCAACGCTCTTGGCAAGGTCGCGCACGTGAAGATAATTGCGGAAGAAGTTCTCGTTGAAAAGCTTGACCGCGACGGCCTCGCCCTTCTTGGTGTCAATGCCAAGATAGACCTTGCCCGTGCCGCCCTGCCCGAGCACGCGCTCGAGCTTGTAGTGGTACAATTTCGGAATGTCCGGCAAAAATTGACTGTCTACCATGCCTTTTCCGGATGCTCCCGCCGGCGTTCCGCCGCCGGACATGTTGCCCAATCCTACGCCTTGTCCAGTTCCAGCTTTATCTCCGGGGCGTCCGCCCACAGGCGGTCAAGGTCATAAAACTCCCGCGCCTTGTCCCGGAACACATGAAAGA
>CAZOMH010000698.1:0-2766 GCA_964580415.1 uncultured Nitrospirales bacterium | reverse complement strand
CCTCCAGCTCGTCCGTCTACGGCGGCAGCACCGCCGTCCCGTTCGGCGAAACCGACCCCGTCATGCGTCCCATCAGCCCCTACGCCGCCACCAAGCGCATGAACGAACTGCAGGGCCACGTGTACAGCCACATCTACGGGCTCAACGTAACCATGCTGCGCTTTTTCACCGTGTACGGTCCGCGCCAGCGGCCCGACATGGCCATCCGCATGTTCGTCCGGAACCTGCTCGAAGGCAGGGCGATCCCGATGTTCGGCGACGGGTCCACCCGCCGCGACTACACCTACATCGACGACATTATCGACGGTGTTGTCCGCTGCGTTGACCGGCCCTTCCGCTACGAAATATTCAACCTCGGCGAAAGCCACACCACCAGCCTCGCCGAGTTGATCGAACTCATTGCAAAACACACCGGCAAACCGGCCCTCATCGACCGCAGGCCCCTGCAGCCCGGCGACGTCGATATCACCTACGCCGACGTCTCCCATGCCCGCGAACTCCTCGGCTATGCCCCCCGCTTTACCATGGACGAGGGTATCGGGCGGTTCGTTGCATGGTACCGCGCGGAATTTGGGTTGTAGGGCGCGGCCCGGCGCCCGGCAGTTGTTTTCAGATTCGTTCGATTGCGCATGTCTCGTGTTCGTGTTACACTTTGGATCATGAGCGGTTCGCGGTTCGCGGCGTTGCGCGAAAGGGGCGTGGATTGCGGCGCCTTTTCGCGAAGTCTCCCGGGCGCGCCGCCGGGCGTTCTTGTGCGGTTTTGCTGTTTGGGACCACAGGGCCCGCGGGTGTTGTGGCCACACGAAGCCCCCTTCCCGCGCGCGGAGAGCCCCTCTATTCGGAGGAGAATGCGGCATGGCGAATGTCAGGATCGAGAATCTGCACGGCATTATCAAGCGGGACGACATTCGCGGGAAGTATCCCGACGACCTTGACGAGGAGACGGCCTGCGACATTGGACGGGCCATCGTGAGGACCGTCTTTTCCGGGATGCATCCCAGGGTTGCCGTTGGCTGGGACGCGCGGCTGAGTTCGCCGTCGCTGAGCAGTGCCCTGATGCGGGGTCTGGCAGGGGAGGGGGCGACGGTGTACGCGCTGGGACAGTGCAGCACGGAACTGGTCTACTTTGCGGTGGGCGACAACAAGGCTATGGACGGCGGTGTCATGGTCACGGCGTCGCACAATCCGAAAGACCAGAACGGGTTCAAGATTGTGAAGCGCGGCGCCGAGCCGACCAGCAGCGCCGATCTGGAGCGGATTCGCGCGGAGGTCGCGCTGCTTGTTGGGGAAGCCCCCGCCGCGCGCCTCGACCTTGTGCAGGACTATGCCGCGAAGGTCATTGAGGTGAGCGGTGTCCGCACCGCCTCTTCCAAGACGCTCAAGGTGGTAGTGGAGGCCGGCAACGGCATGGGAGGGGTGATATTCGAGCAGGTGGCGCGCCGCCTGCCCTTCCTCAAGGTGGCCTATTCGAACAAGGAACCCGACGGCAACTACCCGGTCAGGCTCCCCAATCCACTTGACCCGGAGTATATGCGGCTGGTCCAGGAGCGGGTTCTCGCTGAAAAGGCCGACCTGGGCCTTGCGTTTGACGGTGATGCCGACCGCGCGGGCGCCGCGGACAATCAGGGCGACGTTTTGACCGCCGCCGAAATCATGGCGATTATTGCAGAGCGGTTTCTGCAGCCCGGCAGGACCGACCGCAAGATCATGCACAATCTTGTGACCAGCAGTCTGGTGGAGGCCACGACCAAAGAGCAGGGGGGCATTCCCTGGACCACGCCGGTGGGCCACGGACAGATCAAACTGCGGATGCGCCAACCCGGGCATGGCGACTGTATGTTTGCGGGCGAACATTCGGGCCACTACTTCTTCCGGGACTTTTTCCAGGCTGACAGCGGCATGATTGCCGCGCTGATGCTTGTCGAGGCGGCCATGGCCGCGAAGGAGGCGAAGAGCAGCCTGCACGCGAAGGTGGCGGAGTGGCGCATGCGGTATTTCGCGCCTCCCGAAACGAACTTCAACATCCGCCTTCCCAAACGAAACAGGGACATCTCCGAAGCGGAGGAGCGCGGGCTCATGCAGGAATGCGTGGAGCGGGTGCGCACGGCCTATGCGGGCCGCGCCAGGGCCGTCACCGAATATGCCCCCGGCGATCCCGTCAAACCGGCCAACAAGGTTGACACGCTCAAGATGGAATTGGCGGAGAACTTCGGCAACTGGTGGTTCTGCGTGCGTCCGTCGGGCAACGAGCCAAAGTTGCGGCTGGTAATGGAAGTTGTCCTGGACAGCGAACAGGTCGGAAAGGCCGACGGTCAAAGTCTGCTGGACCAGCGGTTCGGACAACTCGTGAAGCTAATTGATCCAAAGTCCGAGTACCGGTAGCGCCGCGGTGTCGGGCATTGATCCCGGCGGCGGTTCCGGCGCGGGGATTGACGCCGGTTTTCCGGGCAGGCACGCTTTCTGTCAAGCGGATTCCACGGGGAACCGCGTGCTATTGCAGCGCCGCGAGAAGCTCTTCCAGTGAAATACTCGCGATGGCCGTGGCCTTGTCGCTCATGGCGTAGGGCAGGATGAGTTTGTCGCCGTGGAGCAGGGAGCCGCAACTGTAGACGACGTTCGGCACATAGCCGTCGCGCTCGCTGGCGTCGGGACAGAGCAGGGGTTCTTTGAGCCGTCCGATGAGGCGGGTGGGGTCTTCCAGGTCCAGCAGGGCGGCGCCGAGGCAGTACTTGCGCATGGGACCGACGCCGTGGGTCAGGACGAGCC
>CAZOMH010000697.1:0-2768 GCA_964580415.1 uncultured Nitrospirales bacterium | reverse complement strand
GCAGTTCCACCGCCCGCGCGGTCACAACGTCGGTCGTTTCCCCTTGAACACACTCCGGAAAGTCGCCGTGAATAATGCGTACACCCTTTAACCCCAGTGCGGCGACCACCTTTCTGAGAAAACCAATCTTCTTCACCGACCGTTCCACCAGCGTAACATTCAACTCGGGCAGGGCGATCTTTACCGGTATACCTGGATATCCACCGCCGGTGCCAATATCCAACAAACGTCCCCGACCAAACCCCAAGCGGGCAACCACCGCAGCGACACTGAGCGCGTCTGGCAAATGAACCAACTCCAGCCGGGCGGCATCCCCAACGGAAACAAGACTCGCCACACGGTTCCACTCCTGAACCAGCGATGCATGACGGGACCATTGCGCCGGTGCCGACGCTGGAACCGCAATGCCATCCTTGCCTAAAAGAGTAATCAATTCGTGAATGTCCATGGTGTACAGCATACCTCCCCTTCTTCTGCTGCCGCAAGACCGTCGTCCCGGCAGGCCAAAAAGGAAGCCCGGGCACCGGCCCGACAAGCAGCCAACACACCCCCACTTCGCGACAAGAAGACACACCCAAGAACTGCCGCGTGTTGCGGCAAGGACACCCTATAAATGGTTCTCTCCTCCTTTTTGCCCTTTTAGCCCTTGCTTTACCCATATTCTCAAGGGCATTCCCGGCCCGCAGCAGAATTTCGCGCACCCCGATGAATTGATTTCCCCGGCGTAATTTGTTACATTTCCGTGACTTACCGCAGACAGGGCGCATAGCCTGTCTTCCGCAAGAAGGTGACCTTGTGAAGTATCTCGTACTCATAGGCGACGGCATGGCGGACCATCCGCTCGATGCGCTGGAGGGTCGGACGCCCTTGGAGGCGGTGGCCACACCGGCCATGGACCGTCTTGCCGCGCAGGGCCTGACCGGCCAATACTGCCCCATTCCCGAGGGCATGCCCCCCGGAAGCGACATCGGCAACCTGTCGCTCTTCGGCTACGACCCCCGTACCACTTTCAGCGGACGCGCTCCCATTGAGGCGGCCAACCAGGGCATCGCCCTGGCCGCCGATGAAGTCGCCTTCCGTTGCAACCTCGTCACACTGGCCGACGGGCATATGCGCGATTTCACCTCGGGCCATATTACCACCGACGAAGCCCGCGCCATTATCGCCACGCTGAACGAAACACTGGCGAAGGAATTCCCCGTCGCGTTCAACACGGGCGTGAGTTACCGGCACTTGGCCGTGGCAAAGAACAGCGACGCCGCTTCCGACGCCGCACTGGTGGCCACCCGATGCACGCCGCCCCATGATATAACCGGACAGGAATACGCCGGATACCTTCCCGACGGCGGGGCCGCCGAACTGGTCCGCGCCATGATGGAAGCATCGCGCGCAGTGCTGGCCGGCCACCCCGTCAACCGCGACCGTATCGCCCGCGGACTCAACCCCGCCACATCGATCTGGCTGTGGGGCCAGGGCCGAGCCCCCAAGATGGCCCCCTACTCCGAACTCTTCGGCAAGACCGGCGCGGTGGTTTCCGCCGTTGACCTCGTCAAGGGAATTGGTGTCTGCGCCGGCTTGCGCGTGCTCGACGTGCCCGGGGCAACCGGCTGGATCGACACCGACTACGCCGGGAAAGTCGGCGCCGCGCTCGGCGCGCTGGAGCAACTGGACGTCGCGTTCATCCATGTCGAAGCTCCGGATGAAACCGCACACCAGGGCCGGGTCGATCTGAAGATGCAGGCCATTGCCGATTTTGACCGCAATGTCGTTGCGCCCTGTCTCGAATGGGCCGAACGCCGCGGCGACACCCGCGTGCTTGTGGCGCCGGACCATTTCACACTCATATCCACCAAGACCCACGCCGGCGGTCCCTGCCCCTTCGCCCTTTGCGGGCCGGGCGTGCCCGTCGGCGGCCGGTCCGCCTATTCGGAGGGTGTTGCCGCCACAAGCGGCATTCTCATTCGCGAAGGGCACCGCCTCGTGCGCGCCTTCCTCGGCGACGCGGCGTTGGCCCTCTAAGTCCCGCGCGGAACGTCCCGCCGCACGGCAGTGTTTCCAAACCGTCCCCGACACGCATTCGCCCCACCGGGCGCAGTGGAGTATATTACAATGACCACACACATAGCCATATATGACACCACTCTTCGCGACGGCGCGCAGGGTCCGGGCGTCAAGTTTTCCGCCGATGACCAGCTTCGGGTCGTCAAAGCGCTCGACGCGCTGGGCGTGCGCTACATCGAGGGCGGACAGCCGGGCTCCAACCCCAAAGCGGTTGAACTGTTCCGCCGCGCCGCCGACCTCGACCTGAAGACGGCCGAGATGGCCGCCTTCGGCAGCACCCGCCATTCCAAGTCGGCCGTGGAGGACGACGCCAACGTGAAGGCCCTGCTCAAGGCCGGCACGCGGGTCGTCACCATCTTCGCCAAGACCTCCGCGCTTCACGTCCGCGAAATACTCGGCGTCACGCCCGATGAAAACCTTGCCCTCATCCAGGAGACCGTTGCCTATTTAAAGTCCCACAAACGCGCCGTCTTCCTTGACGCCGAACATTTCTTCGACGGCTACGCGGAGGACAAAGACTACGCCCTGGCCATGCTCGAAGTCGCGCTTCTGGCCGGCGCGGACTCGCTGCAGCTCTGCGAGACGAACGGCGGCCGTCTGCCCTTCGAGGTGGAGGCCACCACCGCCGCGGTCCGCAGGAAGTTTCCCCGCGCCGTCATCGGCATCCACACGCACAACGACTCCGGCTGCGCCGTGGCCAACACGCT
>CAZOMH010000696.1:0-2773 GCA_964580415.1 uncultured Nitrospirales bacterium | reverse complement strand
TCTGCTTCCTGCCCGCCGTGCCCAAGGGACAAATGCCGGCCTGCTACGCCGCCGCCGACCTGTGTCTTGTGCCGTTGCTGAAGCGCGAAGTCTTCCGCACCAACATCCCCAGCAAGATGTTCGAGATCATGGCCTGCGCTCGGCCCATCGCGCTCGGCGCCGAAGGCCAGGCACTGCAACTTCTGCAGGAATCCGGCGGGGGTGTCGCGGTGCCGCCCGAGAATAGCGAGGCACTGGCAAAGGCGGTTGCAGACATGGCCGAAGATACCGCCACAGCCCGCCGTTACGGCGAAGCCGGACGCAAGTTCGCCGAGGCTCATTTCAGCCGCGCCAACCATGCGCGCAAGTATCTGCAGGTGCTTGAGGAACTGTGCGCGTTTGAGGAAGAAAAAGCCCCGTAGGGTGCTCCAAGCAAAGCGGAGCGCACCGCGCCTTCTTCCGGCACATTTCCCTCTCTGCGGTTCTCCGCGCCCTCGGCGCCTCTGCGTTCAAATCCCCTGTATGCCCGCTTTCAGGCAAAGTCCATTTCTTCTGTGGAAACACCATGCCCCGCCTGCTATGCTGATGGTGGTCGGGTTTTCTCCCGGGGTTGTGTAATGAAATTGGAGGTGTTCTGCCATGGGTCGGTCTGCATCGCTGTGGGTTCTCGCGCTTCTTGTCCTTGTCGGCACGCCTGCCCGCGCGGAAGACAAAGCTGACCCCGCCGCGGACTACAAGACATTCCTGGAGGCCTTGCCGAAGGATGATCCCGCCTCCATCACCAAGGCCATTGACCAGTACCGCACCGCCATCGTCCCGCTGGGTACGGACCAGCACGCGAAGGCGTTTCTGGAGTTCCTGGAGTTTCACGAAAACGTTTGTGAGGGCGTGGGCAAGACTTTCTGGAACAAGCCGGACGATACGGCCATCTACAATGATGTGTCCGACAACGAACGGGTCCGCGAACTGCACCGTTATGGACTGAGGATCCGGGGCGATGGCTGTGATGGTTATTACGTTGCGGGAATTCCCGAATACATCCCGCGCATGTTCGCGCCCTACCTGCCCATATCCGTGCGGCGCTACCTGGAAGTCCGTGAGCCGGAAACCCGCGTGAGCTATCAGGTTGATGCCGTCCTGCTCATCCCCCACGCGCAGGTCGCCCAGCGTGTGGCGGACTGGGACCGATATCTAAAGAACTATCCTGATTCCCCCATGCGCACCGAGGCGCTTGTGTTGCGCGCGCAGTACCTTTTGGACCTGCTGACGGGCATGGCCAATTCCCCCCTGGACCCGGCAACTGAGGACCGCGCGAAGAATATCCGCGTCATCTGCAAGGATTATATGCGGGCGAATCCGGGTACGTATGCGGGGAAATTGGTATGGCAACAGTACGGTTATCTCAAGAAGAAGGGCTTCTTCAGCAGGCCGTTTGATCCATACGACCGCACGGCCTGTGATCGGTATGACGAGATAAGGAAAACCCTCTCCAAGGACGTCAATCTGGATGAGTATTGGATGAACCCCGAATCGGGCTACAGGGCGGAGAAGATAAAGCAAAAGTGAGAACGGTATCGCGTCGGAAGTTTCTTCGATTGAACCACAGAGGACATGGAACGACCGGTGGCCGCAACCAGAGAATCCAGAATTCAGAAAGAGAACAGCAAAGGCGGCAGACAGGAATGTCCGCCCCACAATAGCACCCGTCAACTTATGGTCAGGACGAGACACTGGATTCCCGCTTTCGCGGGCATGACGGGCGGGCGGGTCATTCTTGCCGGCATATTCCCCTCTCCGCGATTCTCCGCGTCCGCGGCGCCGCTGCGTTCAATTCTTTGGCGTTTTCGCCACCGTCCGCATGCACTCCTCGATCAATCCATCCACTTCGTCACGGGCTTCGGTAATCCGCGCGGGGTCCTGCGTGTATTCCGTCCATGACGTGGTCACCTCGGGCCGGACCGTGACCACCCGGTGTGCGCGCGCAAACAAGTCCTCTTCTCCGCCCTTCTGTTCCACCTGCGCGGCCAGGTCCTTGAGCATGGCCAGTGCCTCGTAGTCCTCAATGCCGTCGCGAATGTTTTCCAGGCGCGTGCTGGCCAGCGGCGTCATGTCGGGGCCGGGATACATGAGGATGCCGTCGCTGTTGGTGTTGAAAGAGAGCGGGTCCCAGGGGCGGTCCGGCCATTTGGGGCCGTTCTGGTTCCAGTTGTCCTCCTTCTCATAGAGGTTGACGAGGTAGTAGAGGAATCCGGTGACGTTGTGGTGCCAGTATTGCCAGCCCAGAATGCGCGGGTCCACGCCGGGGAAGTCGATGAAGAAATTGGCGTAGGGCTTGCCCGGACCGCAGCACACGTAGGCCCATAATTCGTCGCCCGCCGCCTGCCGCCCGCGGTAGGGGGCAAGGTCGCCGCTCAACTGCTGCGTCAGCGGCGTCCAGATGTCGAAATAGCCCGCGTTCTTGGCGGTGTAGGGGTTGGCCGTTTCGCGTTTGAGCCAGGGAAACTTCTCGCCGATCATGCCGTAAAGGCGGCGGATCGACGGATCCACGTTTTTCGCCGGATCAGGCCGCATTTCGGATTCGTCGAACCCATGCACGTACCAGGTGAAGTCCTTCCAGTCCTTCTCCTTCACAAAGCCTTCCCAGTCACCGAACCACGCCTCGTATTCGGCCATCTGCTGGTCCGCCCTGGCGGCGTCGGAGTACAGCACGTCACAACTGGAAAGACACGTCGCGTTCATACCGCGGTCATAGCAGTACTGCATGTCTTCACGGGACGGCACGGTGCGCGTGCGG
>CAZOMH010000695.1:0-2775 GCA_964580415.1 uncultured Nitrospirales bacterium | reverse complement strand
TACGCCGACCCTGGCCGAAGTGTGGCGCACCGCGCCCTACTTGCATGACGGCAGCGCCGCCACCGTTGAGGACCTCTTCAAGACGCTCAATCCCGAGAACCGGCACGGCAACACCTTGACGCTCACGGCGGAGGAACTTTCCGACCTGATCGGTTATGTACTCTCACAGTGAGAAGCGTGTCTTTACGGGTATAAGAATGCCAACCGCACAGGAGAAGTCATGGCCTGCAGTAATCAGACGGTCCGGCGCGAGTTTGAACGCCGCACGGAACAGGGCGTGCAAATCGCCGAATTGCGGCGCGAGGGCTGCACCGAACACTTCCTTACGGCGTTGTCCGGTCCCAAGGACGACTTTTCCCCGCTGTGCCATCAGCTTGCCGCCGTGGTGCGCGGCATGGGTGCGCGCATTGTGTCCATGGAAATATTCGGTATTCCCGGCATGCACGCCGCCGAACTGGAGGAGATTTTCGGCGGGGTGACCTGGCCGCTGACCTGGGTTGTCGAAGGATGCTCCCGGCCCGAACCGCTCTGCGGCATCCAGGTGTGGGCCGTTTCCGGACCGAAGGTCGCGCCCGTTATGGTTGACGGCCGCATTGTGGGTTCCACCTTTGACGCCGACGGCCTCCGGTACTGCCGCCTCGGAGGACTTGTTCCCGCCGACCTTTCCCGCTCCCGTTCCATGCAGACGCGCGCCGTTTTTGACCTGATGGTCCGGGGGCTCCGCGCGTCCGGCATGGAATTCGCCGACGTGGCGAGGACGTGGTTCTACAACCACGACATGCTTGAGTGGTACGATGACTTTAATGTTGTCCGCACCGCGTTCTTCCGCGAGAACGGCGTTTTTGACGGGCTCGTGCCTGCCAGCACCGGCATTGGCGGCGGCAACGCCGCGGGTGCCGCACTCACGGGCGGACTGCTGGCCGTCAAGGCCGCAGTGCCGGGCGCGGAAGCGGTCATGCCTTTTGCCGTGCCGTCGCCCCTGCAGTGCCCCGCGCCCGCCTACGGCAGTTCGTTCAGCCGCGCGGCCGAGTTCGAAGCCGGCGGATTCCGGCGTTTGTACGTTTCGGGCACGGCAAGCATCGAACCCGGTGGGTTGAGCGTGCATATCGGCGACGTCGATGCCCAGATCATGCTCACCATGGACGTGGTTGAAGCGATTCTTGAATCGCGAAACATGAAATGGCGGGACGTTTCCCGGGCCATTGCCTACTTCAAATGCGGTTCCAAGATACCGTCGTTCCACCGTTGCTGCGCGGAGCGCGGCATTCCGCCCATGCCCGTGCTGTATGCCAACACGGATATCTGCCGCGACGACCTGCTCTTCGAGATCGAACTCGACGCGATAACAGACGCCCGTGTCTAAAGGGCGGAAACAAAAAAGAACACGCGGACGTGCAATGGTGCCGTTCCGGTCCCGTAAACTGCCGCGCCGCATGCAACCGCAGGAGCGTTAAACCATGAGCGACATCAGCCGGCGAAGTTT
Source organism: uncultured Nitrospirales bacterium (assembly GCA_964580415.1). Classification (GTDB taxonomy): domain Bacteria; phylum Hydrogenedentota; class Hydrogenedentia; order Hydrogenedentales; family CAITNO01; genus CAITNO01. Next base: position 1,292 of record CAZOMH010000695.1, on the reverse strand, counting down.
CTTGAGTGCGTCCGCGTTGGGAATGGCCGCCGTGCCCGTGGCGCTGTCCGCCGCGCGGGCCCAGGACACGCCCGTGCCGCCCAGTGAAAAGGTGCGGGTGGGGCTGATCGGCTGCGGCGGCATATCCGAGGCCGACACCCAGTGCTTCCTCCTCAACCCGGAGGTGGACGTTCCCATCATTTGCGACATCGACGACGCGCACATTGCCAGCCGCGCAAAACTTGTCGAAGCCAAACGCGGCAAACTCCCCGACACGGTCAAGGACTTCCGCCGCGTCATCGACCGCAAGGACGTGGACGTTGTCCTCGTCTGCACCCCCGACCACTGGCACGCGCTGCCGACGATCTATGCCTGTGAGGCGGGCAAGGACGTCTACTGCGAGAAGCCCCTCGGCAAGACCATCGACGAGGGCCGCGCCATGCTCGAGGCGGCCAAGAAATATAACCGTGTCGTCCAGATGGGCACCCACTGGCGCAGCGGCGAGCACTACCGCGACGCCGTCGAGTTCGTGCGCTCCGGAAAACTCGGCAAGATTCGCATGGTCCGCGCATGGGCCTACCTCGACTGGCTCGGCGGCATCGGCAATCCGCCGGACTGCGCCGTGCCCGACGGTGTGGACTACGACATGTGGCTTGGCCCCGCGCCCGGGCGTCCCTTCAACCCCAACCGGTTCCACTTCAATTTCCGGTGGTTCTGGGACTATGCCGGCGGCCTGATGACCGACTGGGGCGTGCATCTGCTCAATGTGTGCCTGTGGGGAATGGGTCCCGAACCGCCGCTGCGCGTCAGTTCCATGGGCGGCAAGCGGACGCTCGACGACAACAGTGAAACGCCCGACACGCAGGTCACCATTTTTGACTTCCCGACCTACACGCTCATTTATGCGTACCAGGTCCAGGGCGGCGTCGGCGTGGGCGGCGAACCCCACGGCATGCTCTTCAGCGGCACCGAGGGCACGCTGTGGGTGGGCGAGGGCGGTTGGACAGTAACCCCGGAGCCCAAGAAGAAGAGTCTCGAGGCGATCAAGAACCCGTCCGGCAAGGACGCGCGCCCCGCGCACGTCCGCAACTTCCTCGACTGCGTCAAGTCCCGCGAGAACCCGGTCGAAAACGTCGAGATTGGCCACTACGTTTCCAATATCGCGCACCTGGGCAATCTTGCCTTCCGCACCAACAGCGAAATTCACTGGGATGTGGACAAAGAGGTCGCCATCGGCAACCCTGCCGCCGACGCCCTTGTCGCCCCGCAATACCGCGCCCCCTGGAAACTCAACTACGGCCGTCGAAGCGTAT
>CAZOMH010000694.1:0-2777 GCA_964580415.1 uncultured Nitrospirales bacterium | reverse complement strand
TGTCCCACATTTTGACGGGGCGGGGGGGCTTGTTCCACAGGATCGACAGGCGGGGATGCCTGTCCCACATATCCACGCCGCAAGCGTGCTCATGCTGAACGGTATGGTTGCCACGCCGGCCGGCGGCAAGGGCCCGCAAAACCAGTTGAACCGCGTGCAGGTCATCGGCGTCACGCCCGACTTTTGGCAGTTCGCCAACATGCCCCCGCCTGCCACCGCACTGGGCCGTCAGGAAGTCTTTCTTGGCGAAAGCACCGCCACCGCGCTGGGCGTGCGCGCGGGCGATGACGTTTCGCTGCGCGTTGCGAAGCACGCGCTCATGCCGCAGGACGCGCCACTGGCTGCCCGGGACAAAGACAGCACGGTCGAAAGTCTGGTCACGGTGAAGGCGGTCCTTTCGGACGCGCAACTGGGCCGCTTCAGTCTCGCCGCCAACCAGACCGCGCCGTACAACCTGTTTGCCGACCGCGCGTGGCTCCAGGAACAGACCGACCTTGCCGGGTTGGCCAACCTTGCCGTCGCGAACGAGGGACCGGGGCTCGACGCGATCAACGCGGTCGTCGATCAGGCATGGACGCTGGAGCAGGTCGGCCTGCGCGTGCGGTCCCATCCGTCGGGCACCGTCCAGATTGAATCGGAACGGGTTTACCTCGACGACGAAACAGTGCGCGCCGCGCTCGAACTGCCCAACGCACAGCCCACGCTCACCTATCTCGTCAATGCCATCGCCAAGGACGGCAAATCGACGCCGTACTCTTTCGTGGAGGCGGGTCCCGTACCCGCGGGCATGCACGACGATCAGGTGGTCATTAACCAATGGGTGGCCGACCAGATCGGCGCCGTCCCCGGGGACACGCTGACTCTTGCCTATTATCAAGTCAGCCCGTTGAACGAGTTTGTCGAACAGAAGCGCACCGTCACCGTACACAGCGTCGTGCCGATGGACGCAATGGTATTGGAGCGCGAACTGGCCCCGCGCTTCGCCGGGCTCAGCGATGTCGAGAACTGCCGCGACTGGGACATCGGCATGCCGATGGACAAGGCGCTGCTGGCCGACAAGCCCAACGAGGACTACTGGAAGCAGTACGGCCAGACGCCCAAGCTGATCGTAACGTTCAACGCCGGCAAGGAAATGTGGGGCAACCGTTTCGGTTCGGTCACGTCCGTGCGCTGTTCCGGCCCGGACGTGACGGAGGCGTTCGTGCGCGAACAGCTTCGCGCCAGGTTGTCGGCCGAACGGCTGGGCCTGCACTTCCTGCCCGTGCGCGATCAGGCGCTGCGCGCCGTCAACCAGGCCATGGATTTCGGCGGGCTCTTCCTGGGCATGAGCTTCTTCCTGATTATCGCGGCACTCGTGCTGCTGGGCCTGATTTACGTTTTCGGCCTGCAACAGCGCACCACCGAACTGGGCCTGCTCATGGCCGTCGGCTGGCCGATGCGCCGCGTTCGCGGCATGTTCCTGCTGGAGACGCTGCCCGCCGCCGCCTGCGGCGCGGCGTTGGGCGCGCCCGCGGGCGCGGGCTATGCGCGGCTGCTGCTGGCAGGGCTGGCACGCTGGTGGTCCGGCGCCGTGGCCGGCGCCGATATCCGTTTCCACGCCCTGCCCGCCACCCTCGCCGAGGGCGCGGCCATCGCCTTCCTGTGCGCCTTCTTCACGCTGCTCATCGCCCTGTGGCGCGGCACGCGCCGCAGTCCGCGGGAACTGATGACCGCCGACGCCGCCTCAACTTCCCTGGCGACCGGCCGCGGCGGTTCGTGGTGGGGTCTGACGCTCTCGTTGTTCGCGCTGCTGTGCGCCGTCGCCAGCGGTGTGTGGGCATGGGTCGCGCAGCCCGACAATCCGGCCGAGTCCTTCTTCTCCGTCGGCGCGCTGCTGCTCATGGCCGAACTCGGCTTCTACGGCTGGGTGCTGGGCCGCCTGTCGCGCCGTCCCGCAACGCGCCGTCCGCGCCTGTGGAAGATCGCGCTCATGAACCTGTCCCGGCGGCGCGGCCGCAGCATGAGCGTCGCCGCGGTGACGGCCTGCGGCTGCTTCCTCGTCTTCGCCGTGTCGGCCATGCAGGAAAACATGGCGCTCCACGCCGAGCGCCGCGATGCCGCCACCGGCGGCTTCGGCGTCTTTGCCCAGACCACCGTGCCGCTACTCGGCGCGCCGGCCGACCTGCAAAAACGGATGGCCGCGGACATTCTCCCGCTCAAGGTGCGCGACGGCGATGACGCCGGTTGCCTTAACCTCAACCGCGCACAATCGCCGCGCCTCTTTGGTGTGGACACCGATGCGATGGGCCGTCTCGGCGCCTTCGCCAAGGGCATTTCAGGCGAGACGCTCTGGGGCGCGCTCAACACACCGATGCCCGACGGTGTCATCCCCGCACTCGTAGGTGACAGCGACACGGCACAATGGGGCCTGCAAAAGAAGACAGGACCGAACGGCGATCTGCTCAGCTACCGCGACGAACTGGGACGCGAAGTAAAGGTGAAACTGGTGGGCACGCTGCCCATGCGCCTCACGCTGTTCCAGGGAAGCCTGCTCATCTCCGATGTGTCCTTTGCCCGGCTCTACCCCTCCGAAGCGGGGTTCCGCGCCTTCCTGGTGGACGCCCCGCCAACCAAGGCCGCGGAGACGGCGGCGCGGCTCAACCGCGACTTCGCGAAGTACGGCATGGACGCCGTCACCACGGTGGACCGGTTGCGCCGGTTCTATGCCGTCATCAGCGCCTACCTCGCCATGTTCCTCGTGCTCGGCGCATTGGGCCTCGTGCTCGGCGCGGGCGGCA
>CAZOMH010000693.1:0-2785 GCA_964580415.1 uncultured Nitrospirales bacterium | reverse complement strand
GAAAAGCCGCAACGGTTCCCCGCGCTCAACACGTCCGCCCACGGGGGCTTGGGCCAGGGCAAAACCGGGCGCGCGGAAATAACCGTACACGGTTTCTCCGCTCTGGCCCGCACCGTTTTCCGCCGTAATCCAAACCCGGTAAATGCCCGGTTGTGTGGGCAAGCTTGCCAGGCAGGGGTTTTCGGTGAAAGACAGGGTATGTTCTTCCGACCAGCTTCCTCCCCCGGGGTTGTAAAGGTAGTGCAGCACGCACGAATTCCTGACGATGCCGCTTGCCGGAAAGTCCGTGCGCGTGGCGGTTTTGTAAGAAACCCGCAACAGCGCTTTCCTTGGCCCGAAATACGGTGACGGGGCGGTCTCGTCCTGCGACAGGGCCATGCCCTGTTCGGAAAGGCGGATTTCGGCGCGGAATGCTTCCGTGTCGAATTCCTTGTAGAAATACCGGAACAGTTGGGCGGTGCGTTTTATGGACCAATACATGAGGTCGTTGGCAATAATGGCGCAATTGGCCTCGGACATGGTGCTGGCGCCGCCGCCCCCGGTCCGTATGGCCTCGTTGGGGCGGTGAAGCTGTGCCGAGGGAAAATCGGCCGGGAAGAAGCAGGCGTCAAGGCCGCCCGTGACAAATTCCCCGTCCGCGTGGTTGCTGTCATAATCGTCCGTGTAATCCGCGGTCTGTTGAAAGGTTTCAAACAGGCTGGCGGGGATGTTTATGGGCCGGTCTTTCAGGACATATTGACCGGCCACGGCATTGTCGTACCGGAAGTTTCGGAAGTTCGTGGCGGCGTAGTCCTGCTCGTAGGAATCGTGTACCCCGACCAGATTCGAGCCGTGCGGATCGTTGTGGGTGTGTGCCGGAATGGTCATGTCCTGGAGCAGGTGGGCCACATGGCCAAGATAGTAATAGGCGGTGGTCTTGTCCGGCTGGGCGTAGCGCAGGGTCAAGTTGTCGGCGGTATTGTTTTGCCAAATGCGTTCGGCCTGGGTCAGGTTCGAGTCATACCGGATACCCAGCAGATACCCGGTGTACATATCCTTTGCAGAGGCGCAAAAATGCCGCAGCGCGGGGGCGTCCAAATCAAAATCCCCCATTGGGTTGCCCTGAAACAGCGGCGGCTTTTGCCCTTTGTCCTCGTCCCGCGCACCGTCCAGAACGGTCAATTGTCCCAGGTCGGTGAAGATGCCGTCCACGCCCCAGACACCGATGAACCGGTCCAGTTCGGCCCCCGCAATTTCGCTGCTGAAATAGCGCCATGCCTCCCGGGTTATCCATTGATGCACCTCCTTGCCCGTTTCGACCATGTGTTTGTCGATGGAAGGAGGGTCCGGGAAACCTTCACTGGCGGGGGCGTTCGGCGCGGCAAGCGGCAGAACAGCGAAAAGAACTGCGGCCAGACTGGCCCGCAGTTCGGCGAAAAGACTTGGACGGTACTGCATTACTGAAACCTTTGACTGAAAAGAACGAAACTGCGAGTGCGATAAACAATGAACCGCGCTGCCTATTATAGTCTGTACGGGGAGATATTGTCATTCGGGCCGGAAAATGGGCGTGCGTCACCGGGAGCGGCGGCATTCCCGCCGACTGTGCCCGCATGCCGTTTTCCTTCCCTTTCCTTCCCTTGGACAAGGGGAAGACCGGACGTGTCCGGCTCCGGCAGAGTGGGGTGCTTTTAAATCGTGCGCCTTCGTCACGGCAGAGACTTGAGTCTAGTGACGCGCAATCTCCTTGAACTGGTTCGTCAGTTCATGCTTGCGAACCTTGCCCATGGCATTCTTGGGCAGTTCGTTCACGAACCGGACGAAGCGCGGGCGCTTGTACTGTGCCAGATGTTCACCGCAGAAGGCAATGACCTGCTTTTCAGTCAGAGAGAAGCCTTCCTTAAGCCTGACCACCGCCAGCACTTCCTGGCCCCAGGTTGTTTCGTCCACACCGACCACGCTGACCTCCTCCACCTCGGGCATCCGCATGATGACCTGTTCCACCTGAACAGGGTAGATGTTGAGCCCGCCCCGGATGATCATGTCCTTGACGCGATCCACGATGTGAAGACAGGCATACTCGTCAAAGCGTCCAAGATCGCCCGTCTTTAGCCAGCCGCCCTGCAGTACTTCCGCCGTGGCCCCGGGGTTCTTGTAGTACCCCTTCATGACCGTGGGACCGGACACCAGAATCTCGCCCACCTCGCCCGCGGGCAGGTCCTGTCCTTCGGGACTGACGATGCGAATGTTCACATAGCGCAGCGCCGGACCGACCGAATTCCACGGTGTGCCGTCCTCATGGCTTGCCACCGCGCTGGCGCAGGTGGCCTCGCTCAGTCCGTAGCCCATGATAAGCGGCTTGCGCAGCACTTTCTGGGTCAGCTTGTAGATTTCCTCGGGCATGGGAGCCGCGCCGGAAACGAAGAACCGCATGGAACTGATGTCCCGCGCTTCGGCGCTGTGCATGCGGCAGAGCAGGCCGTACACGGTCGGCACGGCGCTCATGATGGTGATGCGGTACTTCTCGATGGCCGGCAGTATTCCGAACGGGTTGAACCGTCCGCCCACCAGCACGACGTCGCAGCCGGCCATCATCGGCGTCAGGATGGAAACCACCTGGGCGTTGACGTGGAACAGCGGAAGCACGCAGAGGAAACGGTCTTCCGGGTACAGAAGATTGGAGGCACTCATTGCCCGGGCGTTCCAGATATAGTTGCGCTGGGTCAGGACGACCCCCTTTGGCGTGCCCGTGGTGCCCGACGTGTAAATCAGGGTTGCGGTTTCCTGAACGTCGATATTTCTCAGG
>CAZOMH010000692.1:0-2786 GCA_964580415.1 uncultured Nitrospirales bacterium | reverse complement strand
GACCGGCGGAAAAAAGGTGGACCGTGACGCGCTGCAGCCCGAATACTTCCAGAACTGGATCGACTGGGCCAAGGCCCGCGGGCTGGGCATCGATTTCAACCCGACCTGCTTCGGCCACCCGAAGGCCGACGACGGATTTACGCTGTCGCATTACAACGGCGACATCCGCAAATTTTGGATTGATCACTGCATCGTCAGCCGCCGAATCGCCGAGCACATCGGCCGTGAGCTGGGCAAACCCTGTGTGACCAATCTGTGGATTCCGGACGGGTTCAAGGACATCCCGGTGGACCGGTACCGTTCGCGCGAACTGCTGTGCGAATCACTCGACGCGGTGTATGCCGAACGCAGCAATCCGAAGGAAAACCTGGACGCGGTCGAGTCGAAGCTGTTCGGTCTCGGTTCGGAAAGCTGCGTCATCGGCTCGCACGAGTTCTACATGGGTTATGCAGTGAGCCGCAATCTGCTGCTTACGCTGGACGCGGGCCATTTCCACCCGACCGAGGTTATCTCGGACAAGCTCAGTTCGGCGCTGCTGTTCATCGACGAGATACTGCTGCACGTCAGCCGCGGCGTCCGCTGGGACAGCGACCATGTGGTGATCCTGAGCGACGAACTGCGCGCCATCGCCGAGGAGGTCATCCGCGGCGGCTTCGAGAACCGGGTGCATATCGGCCTGGATTTCGGAAATGACAGCATCAACCGGCTTGCGGCGTGGGTTATCGGCACGCGCAACATGATTCGCGCGCTGCTCATTGCGCTGCTTGAGCCGACCGACACGCTGCGCGCGCTGGAGCAGGAGGGGAACTACACCGGCCGCCTTGCGCTGCTTGAAGAAATTAAGGGGCTGCCGTGGGGCGCGGTGTGGGACTACTACTGCGTGAAGCAGGGTGTGCCCGCAGGCGGCGGCTGGATGGACGACGTGCTGAAATACGAGAAAGACGTCCTTTCAAAGCGCTAACCGCCGCATCAACCCAAACGGGCCCCGCTGTCACCGGTTTCACGGCCCGGCAGCGGGGCGTTCCATTTCCGGCAGGGGCGGCGGCGCGGAATACTTGCGACGCGTTGCGATCTTCTGGGTTTCACGATCAAGGATGGCTTTTGCGAGGGCAGCGGACTTGTCCTGCATGGTTGGCGCGGCCATGGCCTCGCGGGTGACCCTTTCAGAGATGTCCAGCACATAAAGTGCGCTGTACAACCGGTCCGGGTTGTCGCGGAGCAGTCCAAGAATGCGCCCGGCGAGCGCTTCCAGCAGGACGTCCCAGTCACCGCCCGCGTCGGAGCGCACATGCCAGCGTTCCACGAGCGCATCGCGCGTGTCGGCATAAAGCCCGGCATCTTCCACAGGCACAAGCTCGCTCATTACCATGTCTCCAGAAACCCGCCTTCAAACCTCTTCCAAGACCTTCGTCCCGCCCGAGGCGGCGCTGTCATGCACCGCCTGCACCACCTGCATGTAGCGCACGCCGTCCTCAAAGTCCGGATGGCGTGCCGTGCCGTGGCGCACGGCATTGACGAAGTCCTCCTCCACGCGCCACTGCGCCACGTCATAGGCTTCTTCGGGCCGAATCTCCACGGGTTCCGCGGGACCGCTGCCCCGCGCCAGCAGGAGTTCATCACACAGGGCGTCGTAATGAAGCGATCCTGCCCCGCAGAAAACGTCTATCGTCTCGCGCTGCACGGCCATGACGCCGCTGATGGCGTACTGCACGGCCAGTCCGCCGTCCATTCCGGCATTCACAAAGACTTGATCGGGAATGCGCACCTCCCGCGATTCGCCCGCGCCGTCGATGCGTTTGGCGGTGTACGTCATGTCCCGGGCCGACACAAGGCGCGTGGGGCCAAACCATCTATGCATCACCTCGGCGTACATGCCCAGCGTCTGCATGTTGAGCCCCGACAGGCGCTCGTCCTTGCGGCAGTTCATGGGCGCGCCGGGATCGCGCCATGCGCCGTTGAAGCTGCGGATGGAAACAAAGCGCGGTGCGCCGACGGTCTCTTCGTGCAGCAGGCGCGCGATAGTCTTGTCGATACTCAGTCCAAAGGGCACGGGGCACAGCATGGCCACCCGCTCCGCCTCCCGCGCCGCGGCGCGCATTTCCAGCGCCTCTTCCAGATTCATCGCCATGCGGGCCTGGCAGAAGACATGCTTGCCCGCCTCCAGCGCGGCAATCGACACCGGCTTGTGCAGACAGGGCCATGCGCCGACAAAAACCGCGTCCACATCGGGCCGCGCTATGACCTCCTCCCAGCGGTCATGGACATGGGGGATGCCGAATTCCGCGGCCGCCGCCTCGGCGGAACCGCGCGAACGGTTCGCAACGGCGACAAACTCGACCCCTTCAATGCGCTGCAACCCCGGCACGTGCCGTTGCCGGCAAATCCCGCCCAGCCCGATGAATCCAATGCGAAGCGTTTTCATACTGTATCCAAGTCTCCCTCGCGGCCCGCGCCGCCTGTCGTCAACACGGTAGCAGGAACACCGTGCCGCCGCAAGGAAAATCCCGACTGGGAGCGCCGGCATCCCTGCCGGCTTCGGCTGCTTCTTTTTCCCGGGGCCGGCAGGGATGCCGGCGCTCCCAGTAAAGAAGAATCCCCCCGCCGACAAAGGTCGGCGGGGGGAGCGAATTCAGTGAGGCTCAGTCCTTGCAGAGGATTTTCGGGACCTTGGGGGCGTGGAGGTGTTCCATCATGGGCAGGTCGCCGATGAGCGGGCGGGCGTACTTGACGAAGTCTTCGGTCACGCCATTGGCCTCTTCGTTGATGAAGTTGGCCGGCATCTCGGT
>CAZOMH010000691.1:0-2789 GCA_964580415.1 uncultured Nitrospirales bacterium | reverse complement strand
TGGACCGTTTCGCGGAGTGGGTGTTCAGCTTTGCCGCATCCGCGGCCGTGGTCCTTGGCCTCAGCGCGGGTGTCATTGGGCTGTTCCGCTACCAGCGTGATGTGCTTGCCGGGCACGCACTGACGCAGCGCGACCTGATTATGGTGGCGTGCTTTGCGGGCGGCGTGACCCTTGTGTGTTTTGTGTCCGCCTACGTCAAGGCGGCTGTCGCCGGCCGGTTGACGCGGCAGCGGGCGGTGCCACTGCTGCTGCTGGGCGCGGCGAGCTGGGTGCTGGTGGCGGGCATCGGCGCGGGCCTGGGTGCCGCACTTATGCCGAAAGCGGCGGCAAAGAGCTTTGCGCCCAAAGCCAAAGCCGCGGGGCCGAACATCATCCTTTGCGCCGCCGACGCCCTGCGCGCGGATTTCCTGCGCGCCTATTCGCCGGACGCGAAAGCCGCAACCCCCGCCCTCGACGCCTTCGCCGGGGACTCTGTGCTCTTCCGCCAGGCCTTCGCGCAGGCTTCGTGGACCAAACCCTCCTTCGGCACCATTTTTACCGGCCGTTATCCCGAGGCGCACCGCGCCACCACCAAAACCGGAATGCTTTCGGCGGAAATTCCGACGCTGGCCGGAACGCTTGCCGATGCGGGCTATTACGCCATGGGTTTTTCCAACAACCCCAACACCATGACCGTGTTCGGGTTTGACCGGGGCTTCAGCGACTATGTCGATCTCAAGCCGGACCCGCTTTTTGGCGCAAGCGCGGCCTCCATGCGGCTCGCCATGTACCAGGTGATGCGCAAGGTCTTCCTGGTCGCCGAGGGCAAACTGCGGCGCGGCAAGCTGCGCATCACCGACTTTTACCAGCCGGCCGAGGCCGTCACCGACGAGGCGCTGCGCTGGATGGACGGCCCGGGACGTCCGAAGGACACGCCGTTCTACCTCTACCTGCACTACATGGACGCGCACGACCCGTATATGGACTACAACAATCCCGGCGTCGGCTATGCCCGCGCCCGTATGGAACATCCGGAAAAGGTCAAATACGACGAGAAAAAGGGCGTTCCCTATATCGCCGACATCGAGAAACTGCGCCAGCGCCCGCCCGCGATTTGGGGCGCCATGCGCAGCGCCTACATCAGCGACATTGAGCATCTCGACACCCACCTCGCGCGGCTCTTCGACGGGCTGAAACAGCGCGGACTCTACGACAACACGCTCATTGTGTTTGTGGCCGACCACGGCGAGGAGTTCTTCGATCACGGCGGATGGTGGCACGGCCAGACGCTGTACAACGAAGTGGTTCATGTGCCGCTCATCATGAAGCTCCCGGGCGGCGTGAAGGCGGGCGCCTCCAACGACGATCTGGCGCGGCTGATCGACCTGGCCCCCACCATGCTCCAGTTCGCCGGCCAGCCGCCCGCGCCGGGCATGTCCGGCCAGCCGCTGATCGACGCGCAGGGAAACTTCACCAACGCCAACATTCTGTGGTCCTACGCCGAGAACGATTTTGAGGACAACATCCTTCAGGCGGTGCGCAGCCGTGAAAACACCCTGATTCATGCCAATGAAGACAATCCGCGCGGCGCCAAGCCCGTCGAGCTCTACGACCGCAAGGCCGATCCTATGGAAAAGGACAACATTGCCGGGAAGCCGGAAGTGGCCGCCGTCCAACAGCAGGCGGACACAAAACTGACCGACTACCGGCGCGCCAGCGCGGAAAACGCCCCCGAACCCGCGGCCGCCCCGGAAGTGAGCGATGAAACCCGCGAACAGTTGGAAGGTCTCGGCTACCTCAACAAGAAGTAACGCCCACTGGGAGTGCCGGCGTCCCGCCGGCTTGTTCACGCCCAAAAAACAAAGACCGCGCGACGTCTCGATTGTGAGGACATCGCGCGGTCTTGGCAGAGAAGAGGCCGGCGGGACGCCGGCGCTCCCAGTATCAGATACCGTTCTTGTTCTGGTAGATCATCTCATCGCGTGACCGGTCGACGACGGGCGTGTACCCGGCCAGCGGCTTGATTTGCTGGTGGTAGGCGTCCAGGAAGCTGAAGGGCTGCGGGAAATACTGTTCTTCCATCTCCGCAGGCGGCACGATCCAGTTCGGCGCGCCCACGACACACACCGGCGCGTCAAGGTCGTCGAAGGCCATCTGCGTCAACTGGCCCGCGATGGTGTGCAGGTAGCTGCCGCGCTCGCAGGCGTCGCTCGCCACAATGAGCTTGCCGGTCTTCTTCACCGAGTCGAGCACCGGGCCGTAGTTGAACGGCACCAGCGTGCGCCCGTCGATGATCTCGGCCGAAATGCCGTACTCGGACTCAAAACGCTTCGCGGCGTCCACGGCGCGGTAGAGCGTCGCGCCGAAGGTGAGGATGGTGAGGTCCTTGCCTTCCCTGATGACCGCCGGTTCGCCGATGGGCAGCGTGTAGTACCCGGCGGGCACGCCGCCGGGCTGGAAAATCTCCGGCTGGTTGTACAGCCGCTGGCTTTCAAAGAACACCACCGGGTCGCTGCCGCGCAGCGCCGACGCCAGCAGGCCCTTCGCGCTGTACGGCGTGGCCGGGAAGACCACCTTCAGGCCGGGCACATGCGCGCACAGCGCCGTCCAGTCCTGCGAATGCTGCGCGCCGTACTTGGCGCCCACGGACACGCGCAGCACGATGGGCAGCTTGATCTGTCCGGACGACATCGCCTGCCACTTGGGCATCTGGTTGAACACCTCGTCGCCGGCACGGCCCATGAAGTCGCAGTACATCAGCTCGACAACCGGCCGCGCGCCCTCCATCGCCGCGCCCACCGCCGTGCCCA
>CAZOMH010000690.1:0-2793 GCA_964580415.1 uncultured Nitrospirales bacterium | reverse complement strand
TGCCGAAGAGGCTCTCGATCATCACGTAGAAAAGCGGTGCAAACAGGATCACAAGCGTCGTTCCCGTGACCATGCCGCCCAAAACCGCGGTGCCGATGGCCTTCATGGCGCCCGCCCCCGCGCCCGTGCTGATGGAAAGGGGGAGCACGCCAAACCCGAAGGCCAGCGACGTCATCACGATGGGCCGCAATCTCAGCTTTGCCGCCAGCAGCGTCGCCTCAATAAGGCCCATGCCCTCTTCAACGCCGCTCTTGGCAAACTGCACAATAAGGATTGCATTCTTCGTGGTCAGGCCAAGGGTGGTCAAAAGACCAATCTGGAAATACACGTCGTTGGAGAGCCCCCGCATCGTCGAGGCGATGACACCGCCGATAATACCCAACGGCAGGGCCAGCAGAATCGCGATTGGAATCGGCCAGCTCTCGTAAAGCGCCGCCAGGCAAAGGAAGATGACGAGGACCGAAAACGCATAGAGAGGAACCGTCTGGGAAGCGGCCATGCGTTCCTGGTAGGAAAGCCCCGTATAGTCGTAACCAATGCCCTGCGGCAGCTTGGTCACAATCTCTTCCATGGCCTGCATGGCCTCGCCGGAGCTCCTCCCCGGTGCGGGTTCGGCCCAAATGTTCATCGACGGGAAACCGTTGAAGCGTTCCAGACGCGGCGATCCGGACGACCATTTGCTGGTGGCAAAGGAGGTAAAGGGCACCATTCCCCCGGCCATGTTTCGCACGTAGAAATTCTCGATGTCTTTGGGAAGCATGCGGTAGGGCGCGTCCGCCTGGACGTATACCCTCTTGACGCGGCCGGCCTGAATGAAGTTGTTGACATACGCGCTGCCGAAGGCCGCGGAAATCGTATTGTTAATCGAGCTGATGGGGACGCCCTGGGCGCCGGCCTTTTCCCAATCCACATTAACCCGGTACTGCGGCACATCGTCCATGCCGTTGGGACGAACCCTCGCCAGTCTTGGGTCCTGCATCGACATGCCAAGAAGCTGGTTGCGCGCGCCCATCAGGGCGTCGTGGCCAAGACCGCCACGGTCCACCAGCTGGAAATCGACGCCCTGGGCGTTGCCCAATTCGACAACGGCGGGAGGCGGAAAAGCGAACACCATCGCGTTGCGCATGTTCGCAAACGCGCCCATGATCCGGTTGGCAACCGCTTTGGCGCGCAGTTCCGGACGATTACGGAGGTCCCAATCCTTCAACTTGACAAACACCATGCCGTTGTTCTGCGCAGCTCCGGCAAAACTTACACCGGCGATTGTCATGCACGACGCAACTGCGTCCTTTTCATTATCCGTGACGTAACCCTGAACCTCCGCGGCAATGGCTTTGGTCTGTTCCAAGGTGGAACCTGTGGGCAGGATAACCTGGGCCATGAGTATGCCCTGGTCCTCATCGGGCAGGTAGGAGGTGGGCATCCTCATAAACAGGTATCCCAATCCCGCCACTATCAGGACGAAAACCATGAGGTAGCGCAGCTTCCTGGCCAGCGCATGTCCGAGAAACCGCACATAGATGCCCCGGAACCAGTAGAAGCCGCGGTCAAACCAAAGGAAGAAGGGACGCAGGAACCATACAGCCCCCTCGGCCGCGTCATGGCCCTTGGGCACCGGCTTGAGCAGTGACGCGCACAGGACCGGTGTCAGAACCAAGGCAACGACCACGGACAACAGCATCGCCGCGGCGATGGTCACGGAGAACTGCCGGTAGATCACGCCGGTGGACCCGCCAAAGAACGCCATGGGGCCAAATACTGCCGCAAGCACCAGGCCGATACCAATCAGGGCGCTGGTGATCTGGTCCATGGACTTGGCTGCGGCCTCCCCGGGCGAGAGCCCTTCGTCCGCCATGAGGCGTTCCACGTTTTCCACCACCACGATGGCGTCGTCCACAAGAAGTCCAATGGCGAGCACCATGGCGAACATCGTCAGCATGTTGATGGAGAAACCGCAGGCCCCCAGCACCGCGAAAGTGCCCAGAAGAACCACGGGCACCGCGATTGTCGGGATCAGCGTGGCGCGGAAGTTCCCCATAAACAGCCACATCACCAGGAATACCAGCAGCACGGCCTCAAAGAGTGTCTTGACCACCTCTTTGATTGCCACACGGACAAAGGGGGTGGTGTCATAGGGATAGACCACCTTCATGCCGTGGGGGAAATACCGGCTCATTTCCTCCATCTTCTTCTTGACGGCATCCGCTGTGCTTAGCGCGTTGGCGCCCGGCGCCTGGCGTATGGCCATGCCTGCGCTCGGTTTTCCGTCGAAGAAGCCTTCGATGGAATAGAATTCGGTCCCCAACTCTGTCCGGCCCACGTCTTTGACCCGCACAATAGAACCGTCCAGATTGGTGCGCAGGGGAATGTCGGCAAACTCCTCCGGGGTCTTGAGGAGACTCTGCACGATGATCGAAGCGTTTAGGCGCTGGCCTTCCACGGCGGGTGTTCCGCCGAACTGCCCTGCGGACACTTCAACGTTGTAACTCCGCAACGCCGCCATCACATCTTCAATGGTCATCTTATAGTCGGTCAGTTTGTCCGGATTCAGCCATACGCGCATCGCATATTGGGAGCCGAAGTTCGTGACTTCGCCCACACCCGGCACGCGAGAGAGCACCTTTTCCAGATTGGACTGCGCATAGTCGCGCAGGTCGTTTCCGGTCATGCTGCCGTCTTCCGAAACAAGACCGACAATGATCAGGTAGTTCTTGGTGGACTTGCTGACCGTCACGCCCGTCTGCTGGACCACGGTAGGCAGGCTCGCCATGGCGAGCTGCAGCTTGTTTTGCA
>CAZOMH010000689.1:0-2796 GCA_964580415.1 uncultured Nitrospirales bacterium | reverse complement strand
ATGCCAGAAACAGTCACCGTCCCCGGAAAGCCGCGTCCCCCACCCCATTCCCCAGGCCAGGCTGTCCGTCAGCCGCACCTGCGGACTCAGCATCATGCGCTTGAGGGTGTAGTCCAGGGGCAATGCCCCATCTTTTCGGAAGAGCAGTTCGACCAGAAACCGGGCATAGTCCTTCGGAGTGGTGTGCAGGGACGCCGCGGCACAGGCCTGTTCCGGACGGCTGCGTTCCACCTCCCGGATGGGTGTGTTGTCAAAGTCATGGGCAATGGCGGCGTCGGTTTCATAGCTCGGCCGCCATACATAGGCGCTGTCCGTCAGCCCCAGCGGGCGGATGACATACTGGTCCATCACCTTCAGCAGCGGCATCCCCAGAATCCGCTCCACCACCAGTTGCAGGTAAATATAGGCCGCTCCGGAATAGCCGAAGCGTTCACCCGGCGCAAAGTCCATCTTTTCCGGCCATTTTGGGAAATGGGTGATGGGCAGGCCGCTCATATGCGCGAGCACGGTGCGGGCCGTAATGCGTTCCGCCCACGGACTGGTCGAAGGGGCAAGGTCCGGAAGATATTCCCGCATCAGCGGCGCATCCAGGCCCAATTTTCCCTCTTCGCAAAGCCGGAGTACGGCGTAGGCGAAAGTGGGCTTCGTCAGCGAGGCCGCCTGGAATATGGTCTCTTCCGTGACAGGCTGCTTTGTCTGCCGGTTGGCGTACCCGAATCCCTGGAGCCAGACAAGCCGTCCGTCCTCGATGACCGCGAGAGACAGACCGGGCAGGCCGCTCGATTTCAGCAACTCCGTGACGGTGCGGCGGACATGGTCCATTTCAACGCGCCCGGGAACGGCGGCAAACGAGGGTTCTTCGGAGCGCGCGGAGGGCTGTGCGCCGCCGAGCGCCGCCAGTGTGGCGGCGGAGAGTTTCAGGGCTTGTCTTCGGGACAGGTGCATGGACATATTCTTGTTCCAGGGGCGGCGGTTCGCGGTTGCGGTGCCGGTACGGCAATTATAAGGCGCTCCGTTCCCCGCTGCAACGGAGCACAGCGGTTCTGAACGACGGGCAGGGCATTGATTCGAAGCAAGCACCCTCTCACAGGAGTGCAATGATTTCGATTGGGCGGCCGAAACTGGTATTCTGTTGGTCATGCGCCAAGAATGCGCGTTTGGGCGTCTGCGCATGGCAAGGCAGAACAATCACTCCGGACGGGGACAATCGCCACGATGCACGACCTCTTGACCGTCGAAAACCTCATAGCCCTGTTCACGCTGACAGCGCTGGAAATCGTCCTCGGCATTGACAATATCGTCATCCTTGCCATTATCAGCGGCAGGTTGGCAAAGGAAAAGCAGGCCAGGGCCCGCCGCATCGGCCTGGGACTGGCCATGCTCATGCGCATCGCCCTGCTGCTTTCCATCAGCGTGATCATGCGTCTTCACCAGCCTTTGTTCAGCATCATGGGACACCCGGTCACGGGACGCGACCTGGTTCTGCTCGGCGGCGGAATGTTCCTGATGTGGAAGGCGGTGAAGGAGATACACGAGCACAGCGTGTCCGCGGGCAAGGCCGAAAAACCCGAAATGCCGGGGTTTGCCGGCAGGCCTTCCCACTCCTTCGTCGCCGCCATCGGACAGATCGTCCTGTTGGACCTTGTCTTTTCGCTGGACTCGGTGATTACGGCCGTGGGCATGGCCCAGCGCGTCCCCGTCATGGTGGCAGCCATCATCTGCGCCGTGCTCATGATGATGCTCTTTGCGGACACCGTCTGCAATTTCGTGAACCGCTACCCCACCATCCGCATGCTCGCCCTGGCGTTCCTGCTGCTCGTGGGCGTGTTCCTGGTGGCTGAAGGTGTCGGCAAACATATCGAACGCGGATACATCTACTTTGCCATGGCCTTCTCGCTCGGCGTGGAATTCCTTAACCTGCGCTTTGGCGGGAGACCCGCGCCGCACCCGGCTGAAAAGCCGCGGGGTTAGGTTGACCGCAGACCTCGCAAAAAGAACTTCAGGAAGCGCCGCTTTGCGCGTCCCGGACTACCTGCGGCGGGTCCATTCGGCATTGCTGTATTTTTCGGCAACCAGCCCGCGCATCACGGCGATTTCCCCCGGACTTGGCGTTTCAGAAGGGGCTTGTGCGCAAAACGCCGCGCGCACGACCGCGCGCAGCGCCCCGGGATCGGGCGGCAGTTCCCCCACAAAATCCCGGTGATTACGCCCGCCGCGATAGTCCGGCCGGTCCTGCGGCTCGCGCAGATATCGGGCCATGCCGTCATAGTCGGCGCGGTATAACAGCGTGCCGTGGTGCAAAAAGGCGTGTTTTTTTCTGCGCTGGGCATTGCCCGACACCTTCAACCCCGATATGGCAAGGTCACAGATGCCTTCGTGCCTTGCGGCCACTCCCAGAGACACCAGTCCCCCGGACATTTTATGCAGGATATAACAGTAGGACCCGTGCAGATCGCGTGTCTCGGGAAACTCGGCATAGGGCAGCATCAGGGCGTAGTTCAGACTCCCCGGACCCTGCAAAACGCACCCGCCTGCGGTGCATCGCCGCAGCACGGACACACCGTCGGCGGCACAGTTTGCCTCATTGACCTCTTTTTGGAGCGTCTGCGCCGAACCGACCACCACAAAACGGGCCGGGCATTCCCAAAAACGCAATGTGGCCGGTGCCTGACCCGATTCGACCGCGTCGAGCACCGCCTCGTCCATGGCAAGGTTTTCTTCGGGCGTATTGAAACCCAAGTCCAGCAGGCGCATAAACGACCGCTATCCCAGGCTGGCGCAGTCCAGGTCCTTTAC
>CAZOMH010000688.1:0-2806 GCA_964580415.1 uncultured Nitrospirales bacterium | reverse complement strand
GCCGATGGCGGACACGCCTGTGCCGTATCCGTCCGGCGGCCTCTTTACGGCAGGTCTAAACACAGTGTTCATAGGCGGTGATCGTACCATGTCCGGCGGCAAGCCGGGGTAATCGGGGACAGGCTGTATCGGTTTGCCGGGTCGTTTCAACCCCTGTAACAACGTCTATCGGAAGAAGATAAGCGACATCAGCCCGAACACGGGAATAAGAACGGCCCCGCTGTAGAGCAGGTAGCCGAAGAAACCCGGCATGGGCACGCCCCGGGACTCGGCGATGCTTTTGACCAGGAAATTGGGGCCGTTGCCGATATAAGTCAGCGCCCCCATGAACACCGCCCCGGCTGATATGGCCATGAGCGCGGGCACGGGGATGTGACCGGTTGCCGTGGCAACGCCGCCCAGAACCGCGCTGCCATTGGCCGGAAGGATACCCGCCAATTCGAAGAAAACGACGTATGTGGGGGCGTTGTCCAGCAGGCCCGAAAGCAGGCCCGTGGCCCAGAAGAACTGCATGGGCGCGTGTATTCCCAGCGACAGGCCCTGCGCCCGCAGCAGATCGACGGGCACCTGCATGGTGATGAAGACGCCGATGAAGAGACAGGCCACTTCGTTGATGGGGCCGAAGCTGAAGGCGTTTCCCTGATAGATGCGCCGCGGCGTGAGGATCAGCGACAGTCCGGCCAGTGACAGCAGGATAATCTCGCGCAGATAAACATGCGGGACGACAATGGCAGTCAGGGGGATGCGCTGGCCGGGCACCAGCAGCGCCACCGCCAGAACCACGAGGGCAAGCAGCGCAAAGTTGAAAGTCCCCTCCAGCCGCAGCGGGATTCGCAGTGTTTCATCCCGTTGAATATTCCCCGGGGGCTCTTTCCGCCAGGCAAGCACCTCCACCACCGCATATATGGCGAGCACCGTGCCCACCGCCACGATCCACATGGGAAACAGCCCCAGTGTCCAGAGGAACGGCACGCCGCGGAGATACCCCAGAAACAGGGGCGGGTCGCCTATCGGCAACAGGCAGCCGCCGATGTTGCCGACCAGAAAGATGAAGAAGACGAAAGTGTGCGTTGTGTGACGCCGCTCGCTGTTGATTTGCAGCAGCGGGCGGACCAGCAGCACCGAGGCGCCCGTGGTCCCTATCACGTTGGCCAGCACGGCGCCCAGGAACAAAAATCCGGCATTCGTCGCCGGGTGGGCCGGGATGTCGCCGTTCAGCCGGATGCCGCCGCTGATGGTGTAAAGGCTCAGCAGCAGGACGATGAACGGCACATAGTCGTCCACCACGGCGTGGCGCAGCAGCAGGCCGAGCGCGGCCAGACCCGGCGCATGGCGTCCAAAGGCGTAGTAGCCGCAGACAATTAGTCCCAGCACCAGCGACACGGCCAGTTTCCAGCGGTTGTGCTCCCACCAGTGCGACAGGCGCGGGATCAGCGGAAACACCGCAATGGCCAGGAGCATGCAGGCAAAGGGCAGGCACCACGGCATGCCGGGGGGCGGGGCCGGAGCGGCGGCAAGGGCGCTTGTTTGGAGCGCGGATTCCAAGGAGTACCCCACCTACCGGCGGGCCAGCGCCAGTTTTACGCCGAGCGAGGCGAATATGCCCGCCGACAGCCAGCCAAAGTACTTCGCGATACGGGGGCGTCTCAGCACCAGCGCGCCCACACTGCCCGACAGCCAGCCGATGATGCTGAACAGGACGGCCGCCTGAATCATGAAAACCGCGCCCAACAGCAGCATTTGCAGCACCACATGCCCCGCGTCCCGCGAGACAAACTGCGGGAAGAACGCGAGGAAGAACAACGCCACCTTCGGGTTGAGCACGTTCATGATAAATCCCCGCCGAAACATGGCAAAACCGTTTGGCGCGGTTCCCGCGTTGGGGTGGAGCAGGAGGCTCTGCTCCCTGAGCGACCTGAAGGCCAGGTACAGCAGATAGGCGGCCCCGGCGAACTTGAGGATGGTGAACGCCCATGCGGAGGAATAAAGCAGCGCCGAGATGCCCACGGCCGCGGCCGTGGTATGCGCGCTGATTCCGCAGGCCATTCCCAGCGCGGCCGTGACGGCCGCCCGCCGCCCGCGCGAAATGCCCTGGGCCACGACAAACGTGTTGTCCGGCCCCGGCGCCAGTGTCAGCAAAACCGAAGCGGGGAAAAAGGAGAGAAGTGTCCATACGCTCATGTGATCAGTGTGCCATGGGCGCGCCGGGGGATACAACCGCGGGGCCGGGCCGGCTTTCCAAGTACGGGCCGTTTCCGGGCCTACTCGCCGATGTCGCTGTTCCAATAGGCGAGATCAACGAAACGCTGCCAGGACATCAGGTCCTCGCGGGGGATGTGCGCGCCGAAGCGGGGCAGCCAGCGGGGTGCGGCGGGACGGCGCAACAGCGGCATGCGCGCCTCTTCGGGGGTCATGTCGCGCTTCTTCATGTTGCACGCGACACAGGCGAGCACGAGGTTTTCCCAGGTGTCCCGCCCGCCGCGCGAGCGCGGCACGACGTGGTCGATGGTGAGCTCGGTCTTGGTGTGCTTGTTCCCGCAATACTGGCAGACGTGGCGGTCGCGCAGGAAGATGTTGCGCCGCGACAGGCGCACCTCCTGCTTGATGCAGCCGTTAAACTCGGAAAGCACAATAACCTCGGGCACGCGCACGCACATGGACGGGGTGCGGATGTAACGGCGGCCGCCCAGGCGTTCGCCCACCACGGACAGTTCACACCAGGTTTTGAAGTCGTAGAGGGCGTAGTCGAGGGGATGCACAACGCGCGCGTGGCCCTGAAAAAGCAGAGTAAGCGCCCGCTTGAGTG
>CAZOMH010000687.1:0-2808 GCA_964580415.1 uncultured Nitrospirales bacterium | reverse complement strand
ACCGCCATCACGCGCGGCAAGCGGCTTGTGGTCATCGTGGGCAGCAAGAAGGCGCTGGCGATGGCCCTGCGCAACAGCCGCATTTCCCACCGCAACACCCGCCTCACGGAAAGGCTCAGGAACGAACGGTAGGCCGCGCGGAATCCCGCCGCTCTCCGGGTTCAATACTCCGCGGCCGGCGGACGCCCTACGGCCCGGCCGTGAAATCCGCGTCGTTCAGCCTGACCGCAATATGGGGCGCGCCGAAGTAGGTCATGAGCCAAATCTCGCCGGGGGCGCGTTCAAATATATAGGGATAGGACAGCGATTTGCCGGGCTGGCGCGCGACAACCACCGGCCTGGTCCAGGTCTTCGCGTCATCGTCGGAGAAGGCGATGCACAGTTCCGCGCGATACCATGATGCGGGCGATTCGGTGGTGCAGCGGGAAGTGCTCCGCGTCACTTCCCCGCCTTCCGCGTGCAGGGGATTCCAGGCCATCATGAGCCGGCCACTGCGCAGCCGGGCCACCCACGCGGGGGCACTGCTGGCCTCAATGTCCGTCGGTTGAAGCACCCTCCAGTAGCGTCCCTGATCCTCCGACCATGCGGCCCAGATATGGTCCAGACCGGTCCGGATGAACATCATCAGCCGCCCGTCGTTCTGTTCGATGAGTGTCGGTTCCAGCGTGCCGTCGTGATGGCCACGACCACCCAGGTCGATCCAGTTGCTGCGGGTCCACGTTGCGCCCGTATCGTCCGAAAAGAAGGAACAGCCCACCCACCGGCACAGTTCCGGCATCAGGTGTTCCACCGTGGCCACCAGCCGCCCGCCCTTCAGTTGGATAAACCCCATGAAGTCCGCGTTGTATCCGTCCAAGAGGCGCTGCTTGTCCGACCACGTCCTGCCGCCGTCGGTGCTGCGGATACTCCACAACTCCAGGCAGCACTCCGGCTTGGGCGCATTCTTCTCGTCGTCCCACGCGAAGACGTACTTCGTATGATCAAGGAACAGAATAACCAGCGCCCCGTCTTTTGCGCGCAGAAACTGGCCGACATGCCCGTTCGGGACCATGTTCAACCCCGGATCAATGATCTCGCCCCCCTCCGACCACGTCCGGCCGCCGTCCGTGCTGCTGCGCAGGACGTTCTTGTCCACCGTCAGCAGGCTGCCGTCCTCGTTCTGGACGAACGGACCGGACTTCGCCAGTTCCAGGGGCGCACACCGGGCGTCGGTCCAAAGGGGCTGATCCTGGGCGGTGGCGAGCACGGCGGCAAAGGTCAAGAATCCCGCGCCAACCATCCAGACTGAAATGCGATTCATAGGAAGCTCCCTTCGTTGTTCTGCACGTCGCAAAGCGTCCGGCCCTGCCGCTGCCGGTTCGGTGAAGGCGTCTGTTCGCCCCAACCGCTCCGGCAATTATAGCGCATGACCCAACAGGCCCCTACAGCAGCCGCTCCAGTTCCCCGTTTGGAACGTCCAGCAGACGCACGTAGCGAATCTCGTTCGCGGCCATGTCATAAATCTCCATGACCGGCCCCTCGGGCACGCCCGCAGCCGTAAAATGCTTTTGCATGGCCGGGTAGACCCGCATTGCGCCGACCATGATCGACACCCGGCCCCGGTAGGGGAAACGCACCACCACGGCCTGCCCCCCCGGCAGCAACGCCATGCGAAACGGAAGCGTGCTGCCCGCCAACCCCGCCGCCTTGTCCTCCGGCACGACGCATCCGCCCAGGCTGCGGAGTTGGTCCTTTGCGACCCTGCGCGGGTTGTCGAAATAGAGCCCGAACCCCTGCTTCGCGGTAATACCGAGGACTTCGTTTAACTCGCGACACACCCCGTCGCATACGGGACCGATCAACTGATAGGGACCCGAATGGGTGTTGTAGGCGATCCACAGGGCGGGGACAGTCTCCGTTCTCGCCTGGATCGGCGCGAAGGTGCCAAAGCGCCGCGCCAACAGGAACAGTCCGGCGATGTCACCCACAATAAACGCAACCGCCAGAATAATAATCACCACGTTCATTGACATGGGCCGTCTCCTGATTCCGGCGCACGCGCCGTTCTTCTACGGCAACATACCGCATTTCCCACGCCAACCGCAAAAGACCAACTCCGACCCGTAGCGGCCTTCTCGCAGCTCCTGTTATCCCCGCTTGTGCGCCTTGAAGAAGTCCCAAATCACGCGCGTGGCATCCGGTGCCGGTGCGACCGGGCCGACGATGAATTGTGGGTACCAGTTCTTGTGCCCGGCCCAGGTGTGTCCGCCGCCGCCGATTTCGTAGAGCAGCACCTCCCGCGCGGGGTCGCAGGACCAGGTCCATTTCTTTACGTAGAAATTGCCGCCCGCGTCCGCGCCGGGCAGGGTTTCCTCTGCCGGCTGTTCACTGCAACCGTTGCGCTTTGCCCAGAAGGCGGCGTTGCCGCGCGCCGACAGGAAAGAGACCCTGCGTCCCGGTCCGGCGCTGGTGTCGCCGCCGTTGAAGGGGATGACCGGGTCCTTTGTGCCGTGCATGATGAGCACGGGAATGGGCGGTTGGGCGGGCCATGTCGCCGCCCAGTCCGTGTCCAGGCTGCCCATGACCGGCGCGATGGCCGCGAGCCGGCCGCTCATGCAGGCGAAATACTGTGTCATCATGCCACCGGCCGACGCGCCGGTGGCATAGATGCGGTCCGGATCGATCTTGTACCGCGCCGACACGCTGTCGATGAGCGCGTTCAGGAAGGCAACGTCGTCCGGCGTGTCTTTTCCCCAGACATTCCACACGCGCCAGCACCCCTGCGGATAGACAACCACGAAACCTGCGGCGTCGGCGAGCGCGTCAAAG
>CAZOMH010000686.1:0-2809 GCA_964580415.1 uncultured Nitrospirales bacterium | reverse complement strand
CCAGATTGTCCCACGTCTCATCGAGAATCACGGCGGCGTTGCCGCCCAGTTCCAGCACGGTCTTCTTCTTGCCCGCGCGCGCCTTGAGGTCCCAGCCCACCTCGGGCGATCCGGTGAAACTCAGCAGTTTGAGCCGTTCGTCCACGGTGAACAGGTCCGCGCCGTCGCGGCGGCAGGGCAGGATGGAAAACGCGCCCTCGGGCAGCGTGGTTTCCGAGAGCACCTCGCCGATGATCAGCGCGCCCAAGGGGGTCAGGCTGGCCGGCTTCAGCACAAAGGGGCAGCCCGCGGCCAGCGCCGGGGCCACCTTGTGCGCGGCAAGGTTGAGCGGGAAGTTGAACGGCGAGATGAACGAGCACGGTCCGATGGGCACGCGCTTCCACATGCCGGTGTAACCGCGCGCCCGCGCGCTGCGGTCCATGGGGATGACCTCGCCGCCGATATTGACGGAGCATTCGGCGGCCACCTTGAAGGTGTCTATCAGCCGGGCCGCTTCCCCGCGGCTGTCGCGGATCGGCTTGCCGCCCTCCACGCACAGCGAATAGGCCAGTTCTTCGGCGCGCTCTTTGAAGCGGGTTACGCAGTGCTCCAGCACGGCCTGCCGCTCGTAGCCGGCCATGCGCGCCATCGGCTCCGCGGCCTTCACCGCCGCGCCTATGGCCGCGTCGATGGCCGCGGCATCGGCCATGGCCACCCGCGCGGCCACTTCGCCCGTGTACTTGTCAATGACTTCCAGGTCCGCGTTGGCCTGGACGGGCTTGTTCGCCAGATAGTACGGGTATCGTTCCTTGAGCATGACTGTGTTCTCCGGCGCACCGGATCAGACCAGAATGCGCAGTTTCTCCGTCAGACGGTCATTTTCACGGTAGTCCACCGGCACGGCGATGATCGCCGGCCGGTCCGCCGCAAAGGCCTCCTCAATCGCGTTCGCCAGATCGCGCGACCGCCGCACCAGTATTCCCATGCAGCCGAAACTTTCGGCCAATTTCACAAAATCGGGGTTGCCGAAAGAAAGATTTGTGTGGTGCCCAAACTGGCTGCTCTGCTTCCACTGGATCAGGTTGTATCCGTTGTCCACCCACACCATCACGACAATGTTCGCCTTGTACCGGACCGCAGTCTCTATTTCCTGCACGTTCATCAGGAATCCGCCGTCGCCGCACAACGCCATGACGCGCCGTTCCGGATACACCAGCTTTGCCGCAATCGCGCCGGGAAGCGACCCGCCCATCGAACAGAACCCGTTCGGGATGAGACAGGTGTTCGGCTCGTCGCAGTGGTAGAACTGGGCCACCCACATCTTGTGCGTGCCCACGTCGCTCAGCAGGATGTCGTTCGGTCCAAGCGCCCGGCGCACATCCCAGATCGCCTTCTGCGGCCGGGTCAGCCCCTCCGTGTCGTCATCCTTGAACTCGGCCAGAAGGTCGAGCATCTTCTGCCGCGTCAGACTGTTGAAAGCCGACTCCCAACGCTGCGGGTTGGAGCGGAAGCGCTCGTTCATCATCCACAACGCATGGGCGAGATCGCCCACCACCTCAACCTCCAGCTGGTAGTTGTGGTCCACCACGGCGGGCAAAAAGTCGACATGCACGATCTTCTTGTCGTTCCACTTGTTCCATGCGTGCGGAGGGTATTCGACCAGGTCATATCCAATCGTGATGACCACGTCGGCGGTTTCAAACACCGCGTTTGCCAGCGTGCGCGGCTGCAGGCCGATGGTGAAAAGGCATTCGGGCGCGTGACGCGAAATGCAGCCCTTTCCCATGTGGGTGCTGATCACGGGAATGCCCGTCATTTGGGTAAACAGGCGCAACTGCTTGCTCGCGCGCGTGCGGATGGCGCCGTTGCCGGCAAGGATCACCGGGTTCTTCGCGGCGCGTATGGCCGCCATGGCCATGTTTACGATCTTGTCGTCGGAAACGGAACGTCGCAGGTAGTTCACTTTCACCGGATTGCGCGTGGCCGGAAGGGATGCAATATCGTCCGATATCTCGATATGGCATGCGCCGGGTTTCTCGCGCTCCGCTGTTTTGAAGGCGCGCCGCACCACCTCGGGAATGTTGTCCGGGTGAATGATGGGCGTGGCCCATTTGGTGATGGGCCGGAACAGCGACACGATGTCGATAAGCTGGTGGCTTTCCTTGTGCTGCCGCTGCGAATCGGCCTGTCCGGTTATGACGACCATCGGCGCGCGGTCGCTGTTGGCGCTGGCCACGCCCGTCACGAGGTTTGTCGCGCCGGGCCCGAGCGTGGCAAGACAAACGCCCGACTCGCCGGTCAGTTTTCCGTAGGTCTCGGCCATAAAGGCGGCCGCCTGCTCGTGACGGGTCATGATGAACTTGATGGAGGACTTCTCCAATGCCATCATGAAATGGGCGTTTTCCTCGCCGGGCAGCCCGAAAATGTACTTTACCCCCTCCTGTTCCAGACACTTGACGAACAATTCAGCAGCATTCATGCGCCCGTGACTCCTGCCGTTGCGACATACCCGCACCGACAGCCCAACAGGGCAGGCGGAACGCCTGCGGTACGGAGACCTGCCGTTGCGACATGGATACATCAGCAGATTAACATTCGGCGCTAGATCGTTATTTCTTGGCTGTCCGCCGACGGTTGCCGGGGCGCCAAAGGACCCCGGGAAGGTTGTCCGCTGCGAAGCGACTCCAGGGACTGCTCCATGTCCTTGAGGAATTCCGAACCGGGATCGAACCGTAACGCATCGCGGACGTGCCGGAGCGCCTGATCAAGCACAGAATACGCAATATTGGAGGGAAGCCCCCGGCCTCCCCCCTCGTACAGCGCCCGCATC
>CAZOMH010000685.1:0-2819 GCA_964580415.1 uncultured Nitrospirales bacterium | reverse complement strand
CAGCACCCGATTGTGGTGGTGCCGAAAGAGGCGGAAAGCGCGCGCGGAGAGGGCGACTATCTCGTGGTGGGCCACTGCTGTGAAAGCGGCGACATTTTCACGCCCGAGCAGGACAACCCGGAAGGCCTGGGACCGCGCCGCCTGGTGCGGCCGGAACCGGGCGATGCGCTGGTCATGGAAGCCACCGGCGCCTATTGTTCCTCAATGTCCGCCAAGAACTACAACAGTTTCCCCGAATGCGCCGAGGTGCTTCTGCAGACCGACGGCACCCCGCGGCTTATCCGCCGCCGCCAGACACTGGATCAGATTCTGCAGAACGAGATGTGATTGCCGTGGCATAACCACCGCAGGGTGGGTGGAATGCAGATTTGTAGGGTGGGTGAAGTTTTGCAAAGCAAAACGCAGCCCACCGCCCATGGCCGGAGTGGAAAAGATGGTGGGTTGGGTTCCGCGTTGCGGAAATTCACCCACCCTACTGCTACTTCGCCGGTATGCGGTCCAGGTCTTCCACGCCGATCCCCCGCACCAGTACAACGGCACAGGCGTCCACCCGGCGGTGCAGGTATTCCACGAACAGCCCGAGCGTATACCACAAAGGAACGAACATGGCCGTAATCTGGCCCTGAAGGTTCAACGGCAAATCGCTGTAATCCCATATGTGCAGGCCGCATTTTGTAAAGATCGTGCCGGACAGGTATTCCACCAGGAAAATGCCCAGCATGTACACCACCGCCCGCAGGGCAAGCGGAACATGTTTTGCCCGCAGCGCCCCCGAAAGCGGGCCCACGGCCAGGCCCAAGATGCCGTAATCCAGCATCATCCACGGCGATGTCCCCCCGCGCATGTCCCAGTGGCCGCGCACCAGCGCGCCGGTGGCCGTGTAAAACACTTCAATCAGGAGTCCGAAAAATGCAAACAACAATACCCGCACTGCAACTCTTCGGCCGTTCATAGCGCTGTTCTCCCTTGGGGACCTGATACTGTCGCGTGAAATCCCGCAGGATATAGACCCGCCCAACTGAAAAAAGGTTGCGGTTGGAACATTCCATCCCGGTCGGAGAGAACACCAAACAAAACAACCGGGCCGCCGCCCTGCCAAAGAGGCGCGGAAGGCGACCCGGTTGTGCGTTCGCTGCGGGCCTGCTACGCCGCGCTGCCGGTGAACAGTCCGCCGACAAGCTTCACCAGGAAAGTTTCAAAGTAGCTCAGGACGGCCTTGAAAAGTCCGTCCAGGAAACCGGAAAAGGGATTTGTCGTCGTGTCCATGATTTCACTCCATCTGTCTGGTTTTGTTGTTTCGTCTGTCTATTTGCAAACTTCCCACTGCTGCGCTCTGACTAACATACCAGTCAAAAGGGGTGTCGTTACAACGCCCTGCGCCAAGAAAGAAGAATGCGCTGCAAACAAAAAAGAAGCGCCGCCGCCCGGCCTGTCAGGACCGGCGCGGCGGCTCACTTTCGTATTCTTCGAAGACAACCGCCTACTGGGCCGTGTCGCCAAAGAGCCCGCTGACCAGACTGGTCAGGAAGGCCTGGAAATACTCCACGATGGACTTCAGGAACCCTGAGAGAAAATTGCCGAATACATCACCCATTGTTCTTCTCCTTTTTATACTGTGTTCTGTATTGTTCTGTTTCCGATAGTCCTTATTACTATCAGTCGCTGTCAATGTTACCGTTCATGGCAGGAACTGTTACAGATACAGGAGGACCGGAATTGGGGGGGGGACCGAATACCGGCGCGCGGGTGCGGCATCCTTAACGGGTCGTCTCCACAAAGTACATCCGCATGGAACCCTTGCCTTTGACTTCGAGTGCGGGCCGCTCGAAAAAGACAAAGTCGTCCCGCACCAGCCGGTGGGCATTTTCCGACAGATTGATCCGCATGGGCTCCGAATTGCTTTCCATACGGCTGGCGGTGTTGATGGTGTCGCCAAAGACATCGTAGATGTACTTCTTCACACCGACAACCGCGCCGACCACGGGACCGGTATGAATGCCCACGCGCATCTTCCATTGGTGCGGGGCGGCTGCGTTTCGCGCTTCCAGCCACCGCACCATTTCGACTGCGGCGTTTACCATGTTGCGTGCGTGCCCGGGGTCGGGCAGGGGCATGCCGCAGACCGCAAGGTAGGCATCGCCGATGGTCTTGATTCGCTCGCAGCGGTGCGCCCCGATGATGTTGTCGAAGTTCGTGAAGATATCGTTCAGTTCCGCTATGAGCGTTTTGGGGTCCATTACCGACGACATCGCGGTGAACCCGACAAGATCGGAAAAGAACACGGTGACGTTTTCGAACAGTTCAGGAACGGTGCTTCCGGTTTCCTTGAGCTGTTCGGCGATGTGCGCGGGAAGGATGTTGCGCAGCAGCGCCTCGCTCTTTTCCTTTTCCGCGAGGATGATCGCCCTGGCCTCTGCCAACTGGCGGGTCATGCTGTTGAAGGCTTCTGAAAAACCGCCCAGAAAGTCCACCTGCTGGCTGAAATCCCCCCGTGCGATCTCCTGCGTTTTCCACGTGAGGTGGCGCAGGTTCGCGTGCAGATTCTTGAGCGCCTGCACCGCGGCGCCGCCTCCCGCGGGCGAATCGGCGTCAAGGTTTCCGCGCGACAACGCCGTCGCGAAACCGGCAAGCGCCGTCTGGTCGGCAATCAGCGCATTCACAAATCCGGCCAGTTGGGCAACCTCGTTCTCGGGGTACCCTTCGGGAAGCGCGACGGGAACGGCCGGACGCCCCTTCAGCAGACGGTACACCGCCGCGGTGATGCGGTCGATGTCCTCTTCGGGAATGTTGAGCATTTCGGAAACTCTCAGGACGCCGGC
>CAZOMH010000684.1:0-2823 GCA_964580415.1 uncultured Nitrospirales bacterium | reverse complement strand
GGGCATTCCGTTGTTGATGGCAATGGGCAACCATGACAACCGGGAGAATTTTCAGGCGGTGTTTCCCGATGCGGCGATTCTGCATGGGGCGACGCTGAAGGACAGGAAGGCGGCGGTGGTCGAGACGGAGCATGCGGACTGGTACCTGCTCGACTCGTGCAAAATGACCGGCCACACGGCGGGCGAGTTTGGCGGGGAGCAACTGGCCTGGCTGGGCGAGCGGCTGAACAGGGAACCGGAGAAGGCCGCGCTGCTGGTGGCGCACCACTATCCCAAATCCGCCGGGGACGACAACGGACTGGAGGACACCGGGGCTTTCCTCAATGTCGTCGGGCCGCGCAAACAGGTGAAAGGCTATTTCTTCGGACACAGCCATGCCTGGTCGCTGAAACAGCGTGAGGACGGGCTGCACCTGGTCAACCTTCCGGCGAATGCGTGGCTGTTCAGCGAGTCGCAGCCGCGGGGGTTTGTGGATGCGCAGTTGCAGGCGGGCGGCTGCGTGCTGACGCTGCACTGTTTAAACCGTGCCGACAAGCGGCAAGGTGAGAAGCACACGCTGGCGTGGCGGACGGCGTAGGCGTCCCGCCTGCAGGCAACATCCCCCGCCCCGCCTTCTGGGCCTTGCGCGCGGTGCGCGCAGGCAACGCGGCTGGAAGCCGCGTCTGCTTTTGTGGGCGTCGGTTTGTGTGCGGTGGTTTGGGAGCGTCGGTCATGCGTTTGTGTGCGGGGTTGGTTATACTGTGCGGGCAGTATCAACGATTGGAGCATCCCCATGGAAGACCAGCAGCATTTGGACAGTATTATTGACCAGTTTTCGCGGCAGGCGATTCCGTTTACGCGGCTGCCGGGGCATCTGGACGCGATGGAGACGCTTATAGAGATGTCGGGCGTGTGCGCGCAGGACAGCGTGCTGGATGTGGCGTGCGGGCCGGGGCTTCTGGCGTGTGCGTTTGCGCCCCATGCGGCGCGGGTGACGGGCATCGACATCACGGAGGCGATGATTGACCAGGCGCGGCTGCGCCAGCAGGAACAGGGGCTGCAGAATCTGGAATGGCGCGTGGGCAATGCGGTGCCGCTGCCCTTTGCGGACGGCGCGTTTTCGCTGGTTGTGACGCGGTACAGCTTTCACCATTTCCAGGAGCCGGTATTGGCGTTTGCGGAGATGATGCGTGTGTGCCGGTCGGGAGGACGGGTGCTGGTGGCCGACGTGGCGGTGGCCCCGGAGCGTTCGGCGGCCTATGACCGGGTGGAACGGCTGCGCGACCCGTCGCACACGCACGCCTTGACGGAGCCGGAATTCGCGGGGCTGTTCGCCCAATCGGGATTGAGTGCGTGCAAGTACAGCGGGTATCCGGTTGACATGGAGTTGGAATCGCTGATCGGGTCGTCCTTTCCGAATCCCGGTGATGCGGATGTGATTCGACAGATGGTGACCGGTGATATTGGCGTGAATGCGCTGGGCGTGAACGCGCGGATGGAGAACGGCAAGCTGATGTACACGTTCCCCATTGCGGTGTATGTGGGCACAAAGGTAGGATGAGGGCGAAGTGCAACTTCGCGGGCAGGTGTGTTTCCAAGTGCAATTTGGGAATGAGTCGTCACGAACCATGATTTCACCAGGAACCGTGAAAACAGGGCCACATTCAGGACCCGAAAGCGCGCTGTCTTGGGTCCCCCCTCGAGGGGGAAAGCCCCGCCGTAGGTGGGGCGGGGGGTGTATACCCCCGGTCCAGACAAATTCGCGGAACAAGAACACTCCAGGTCTGTGCGTGGATAGACACCCCCCGGCCCTTCGGGCCGCCCCCCTCAGGGGGGGACTAAAACGTCCGCGCCCAATGAATTTTCGGAGCAGGGGAACGAGGGGAAAGAGCACGGCGTTGCATGGAGATGATTTGTGATGACAACGAGACGGTTCGCTTTGGGCTTTATCATGTTGTGTTCGGCAGTGTGCGGGGCGCAGGAGGTGAGTGTGCCCAATGGAGGCTTCGAAGATGTTGATGGCGCGGGGCAGCCTGTTGGGTGGAACTTCGGCTGTTCGGACAAGTGCCAAGGGACAATGTGCGTGGACAGCGTCTGCAAGGCGGGTGGCGCGCGGTCGGTGTGCCTGTCCAGCGACACCGAGTATGCGCCGAATGTGTATTGCGGGCTGATGCAGCATGTGGGCGGGCTGACGCCGGGCGTTACCTACCGGTTCACTGTGAAAGCCAAGGGCGAGGAGGCGGGCACGTGCTGGTTTGGCGGGGGGCCGGGTTGGCAGGCGCGCATGTTCTTTCCGTCGGAATCTTTCGACTGGCAGGAGTTTTATCTGGACTGGAAGTGCCCTGCGGATCAGAATTCTTTCGAATTGCGCTTCAATTTGGATTCGCTGACGAATGCGTTGTGGTTGGATGATGTGCAGGTTTCGATAGCGCCGCCGGAAGCGCCGGAAATTGCCGACGCGGAGTTGGCCGAGAAGACGTTGGCCGCAACTGCCGGGCAGGAAGCGCGTCTCCCCGGGCTTGAAGCGCTGCTGGAACAGGCCCGCAAGGACGGTGTGCCTGTTGCCTATCCGCAGGCGGATATGGCCACGGCCCGGATATTTTGCGAATTCTGCCGAAACGATGTGGACAACAAACGCATCCCCCGCGCGGCGGTGGTGGCGCGGGAGGTGGGCGAACTTCTTGACCGGGCCGAAGGGGAGATGCGGCGGGGCGTGGATGTGCCCGTGCTCAGGAGCGACAGTCCGGTCGAGATTCGCGATGGAAGTCTGTGGGGCACCTGCACGCTCGGCGGCAAGGATGCGGCGCAACCGATCTTTCTGACGGGCTACGGGCATTTTCAGAC
>CAZOMH010000683.1:0-2830 GCA_964580415.1 uncultured Nitrospirales bacterium | reverse complement strand
AGCGTGCCCTCGCCCTCGCCTTCCGGAGAGACCACGGTGAGGTCGCCGCAGTCGAACGCGCCGTTGCCGTTGCGGTCGAGCAGCGCGAACTGGGCCGGGGTCACATACTGGGACACTTCCGAGTATTCGATGATGCGGTCGCCGTTGGGATCGATTATGCCCAGCAGGTCCACGCCGAGCAGGTTGAGGATCGTCGCGACCTCGTCGGCGTCCACCTGGCCGTTTTGGTTAAGGTCGATGACGGAGAAATAACTCGCATATTCTGCGGGAATGGGATAGACCGCCTCAATTTCGGCCAGCGAGAGTCCGCCGCTCTGATCGGTGTCGAAGAACGGAATCAGCATCTTCGCCAGCACACTAACGACGTCTTCGGGAAGCGCGCACGGCGCGGGGGCCGTTTCGCCCTCGGCCGGTTCGCCCTCGGCCGGTGAGACGGCGGCAAGATCGCCGCAGTCAAACGCGCCGTTTCCGTTGGTGTCCAGCAGCGCGAACTGGGCCGCCGTGACATACTCCGACACCTCGGAATACTCGATGGCCTGATCGCCGTTGGTGTCAACCAGCCCGAGCAGGTCCACGCCGAGCACGGAAAGGACTGTCACGATCTCGTCGGCCTCCACCTGCCCGCTGCGGTTAAGGTCGATGATGGAGAAATAGCTGGCATACTCGGCGGGGACGGGATAGATAGCCTGGATTTCCGCCAGCGACAGTCCGCCGCTCTGGTCGGTGTCGAAAAGGGAAACAAGCTTCTGCGCCAGTTGGGAAACGAAGTCGGCGGGAAGCGCGCAAACGGCGGGCGGCGTTTCGCCCTCGGCGGGTTCTCCCTCGGCCGTCTCGCCCTCGGCGGATTCACCCTCGACCGGAGCGGTGTCGCTGACATCCGCGCAGTCGATCACACCGTTGCCGTTGCGGTCCACCAGCCCGAACTGCGCTACGGTGACATATTGTGAAACCTCCGCGTACTGAATCAAACCGTCGTGGTTGCTGTCCACCAGCCCGAGCAGGTCTATGCCAAGCATGTTCGCGACGGTGAGCAGTTCATCGGGATCAACCTGGCCGTTGTGGTTCATGTCGATGAAGGAGAAATAGGACACGTACTCCGCCGGTATCGGATACAACGCCTGAATTTCCGCCAGCGACAGCCCCCCGCTCTGGTCGGTGTCGAAGAGCGGAATGAGGAGTTTGGTCAGGAACGGCAAAAGGTTGTCATTCGACAGCGGGCAGGCTCCGGACGGTGTTTCGCCCTCGGCGGATTCTCCTTCGGACGGGGTGACCGCGCCGATGTCGTTGCAGTCAATGACGCCGTTTGCGTCCTTGTCGAGCAGAAGGAACCGTTCCCGGGTCACATACGCCGAAACCTCGTCATACTCGATGGCGCCGTTGCTGTTTGCGTCCACCAAACCGATCAGGTTGCCGCTGGAAATGGTCGATAGGAAGGGGCTCACCTCGGCAATCGAAACCCGGCCGTCCTTGTTGGTGTCCACCAGGGCGACCTGCTGTGCCGTGGCCCCGGGGTAAACCGCCTGCAATTCAGCCAGCGACAGCCCGCCGTCCCCGTTGTAGTCCAAAAGCGTGAAGAGAACATTCAGCACCGTGCTGGCGTCGCTTGGCAGGGCACAAGTATCCGCCTTCGCCGTGATACCGAAGAGTGCCGCGATCAGTGCGACCACGATGGCCGTCATACGCACACGTGTTGACTTCATGCGTTGTACCCTTTTTGTTGGAACCAATTCCATCGCCCGAAAGTCTCTGGTCTTGTCGTTCACCGCCCCGCCATCCATCCCTGCCTCTGGCGGATGTAACGCAACGGCGGCTCACCGGTATATTATCACGTCGTAAAGTTAGCATACCCTTCCAAGTCTGTCAAGACAATTCGGACGCCCAAAACCCGAAAAACCCGTATTCCCGCCATGCCCGGCTCGGGAATATTGTCCGCCACATACTGCACTTTTGGATCAAGGGCCGCGGAAACCCTTTTCTGTTAGACACTTGGGGCTTCCCGCGGCTATGATGACACGGTTGCACCGTTGGGCGTGTCCAATGACTGTTGTGGACATACTGCCATACAAAGTGAGGGTCCTTTCTGGTGAATATCCATTCTCTCGCGCGGTTTGCCGCGCAGGCCGCGACGTTTGCGCTTCTCTTGGCGGTGTTTCTTGTCCCCGGCGGGGCTGCGGCCGATCCTCTGTTTATCGGCGGAAAGAAGGAGGCCCGAACGGTCACGACAGACACCTATGAAATGGACATCCAGAAGAACGGGGGAATCCGAATCCGGGACGCCAACGGTGAAACCGTGTTCGAGAATGTCATACCCACCGTGACTCTGGACGGCGAAGACAAGGCGCGCGCGCTCAAGGTAATCGCCTCCCAAACCAACCGTTTTCAGGCGCATGACCGCATCGGCGAAGGGCAGGGCATGGCCTACGCCTCCAAGGACTGCGAGTGGTTCCTCGTGACCTATCCGGGCAAGCCGTATCTTTCCGTACATGTGACCTACCACAACAAAGGGAAGAACCCCGTGCGGGTAAGCCGGCTTTCGCCCTGGTCCGTGGGCACGGCCAATTCGGGTTTGCTGGTTCTGGGCGCCGAGGCGGGCAAAACGCGGCTGCTCGACAACGGAACGCTGTTCCGCTCGTTCAATGATTACGCGGGGGTACACACGGGCAAGACCACGGCCCAATGGAATCTCGCCGCCTACAATCCCGTTTCCGGCAAGTCGCTGGTCGCGGGCTTTCTGACCAACCGCACCGCGCACGGCCAGATCATGATCGAGCGCACCGAGAAGGCCGCCGGGAACAGTTTTGACCGGTTCTCCGCGGACTGCGTGTATGAC
>CAZOMH010000682.1:0-2832 GCA_964580415.1 uncultured Nitrospirales bacterium | reverse complement strand
GCGGGAAAACCGCCCGCCGGGATCTGTGAGGGGGGCGCCGGGCAACCGGCGTCCCCACCTCGACTGGGGACGGTGTGGAGACGGACAAGACACGGCACCTCCCCCACACAGCGCCTTCGACCCCTGCAAGAAACTGAGGTGCGTCAAGCCGCCGCGCCCCAAATGCCGCAGCTTGTGTCTGCACGGTTTAATTTGTAGCCTGCAGAATGGACAAAGACGCAATTGCGCTGGTGGCGCTGGATCTTGACGGCACTCTGACCCAGCACCGCAGCAAACTCGAAGAGCGCAACACGCGTGTGCTCGACGCCCTTTCGATGAAATACAAGCTGCTCATCGTCGGCGCGGGCACCTGCCGCCGCATCCACGGCCAGATGAACGGCTACCCCATAGACATCATCGGCAATTACGGCCTGCAGGTCTCTGTTTACAACCACCAAAAGAAAGCCCTCGAGATCGTTGAAAGCCACGTCTCGCCGCCTGACAGGCCCGAGGTCGAGCGCCGTGTGGCGCGGCTGCGTGAGATGTCGGGGTATCTCGAATACGCCGGCGACTCCGTGGAGTTCCACGAATCGGGCATGATCACCTTCCCGCTGATCGGCACCAAGGCAAAGATCGAGGACAAGCTCCGCTTTGACCCCTCCCGTGAAAAGCGCCGGAAGATCTATCCGGCAGTGAAGGCTGCATTCCCGGAATACACGGTGTTCGTTGGGGGCTCCTCGTCCTTCGACATGGCGCCGCTGCCCTACGACAAGCTCTATGCGCTGGATCGCTATTGCGAGAAGCGCGGGCTCACGCACCAGAATGTCGTGTATTTCGGCGATGATTTCGAGCCGGGCGGGAACGACCAGCAGGTGCACGACTCGGACATTAGGTTCATCTGCGTGGACGACTACCGGAAGTTTGGCGCCTTTGCTGAAACCATCCTGTAATGCCCCTCGCACCAGCGCGGGCCGGGGCGGGTGCCGGCCAACGCTCGCGAAGTGAACACGGTCGCCGCTGCGCCGCCCAATGGCGATAGCAGCATTGAATGTCCGAGCGGATTGGTACATCCAATATCAATGCTTCGCCCAACACGCGTCTTGTCCGCCGTCCTGCTGACCGCCTGCGCGGCATTGGCCGCAAATGCTCAGACGGCATTCCCATCCGACCCGCAGCAGAACCTGGAGCGCACGTGTTTCCAGACCAGTGCGCCGTGGAGCGGGGCCGCCAACCTGCGCTCGGACGTTGCCATTGCCTACGGCATAGACCCCGGCCTGCCGGAGCGCATCCAGACCTGGCGCGATCACGGCTACCGCATCCATGTCATGACGGGCGTCTCGTGGGGGGGCTACCAGGATTACCTCTACGGCCGGTTCGACGGCGTAAACCATGAGGATGAAGCCCAGACAGATCAGGAGGGTAAGAAGATCAGCCACGGGGGCGACATCTATTACATGTGCCCGGGCACGAACTACGGCAAGTTCCTGTGCCAGGGCATCCGGCGCGCACTGGATGCCGGGGCCGAGGCGATTCACCTCGAGAGCATTGTGGGAGCCTTCATGACCGGCCTCGCGGTGAACAGATGCCTGCGCGGGACAAAGACCCACGAGCACATCGAGGTGCTGGGCAAGACACTCTTCATCCCCGCGTTCTTTTTCGCCATCGGGCTCAGCCTCGATCTACCGAACATCTGGGACTCCATCCGCGCGCATCCGGGGTTCGTATTTTCGCTTTCGGCCGGCCTCATCGGGGCGAAACTGCTGGCGGCCATGGCCACGGGAAAAGTATTCAAGTACCGCACCGACGAATGGCTCAACATGTGGTCACTCAGTATGCCTCAGGTTGCCGCGACGATCGCCGCCGCACTTGTGGCTTTTCAGTCAAAGAATGCAGAAGGAGAACGTCTCATCGATCAGACCGTGATGAGCGGCGTGCTGGTGATGGTGATCGTCACCGCCGTCGGCGGGCCCATCCTCACCGAAATTTTTTCAAAGAGACTCAACGCGAACGAAGGAGTAACTCCCGATGCCGGAAACAACCCGTCGCAGCCTTCATGACGTCGGCCGATCGCTGAAGTTCTGGAACGACGAAAACAGCCTCTCCGTCATGCTGACAATTCTGATCTTTCATCTCGTTGTAATGACGCCGCTCATGCAATTCGGGGCTCCGTTTCAGCTCGCGGGCGCGCTGCTCATTACGCTCGGCGTGCTGCCGTCGGCAATGGCGATGGTTCACACCCGCAGGCTCCGGGCGCTCGCATTGGGGCTCATCCTGTGCGCGGCCGGCTTGAAATTGTTTCACTTTCTGGTGCCCTTGTTTGCCCTCGGGCTGGCGCAGAAGTTCTTCGCGCTGCTCCTGTTTCTTCTGATGCTTTACATGGTGGGGCGGCAGTTGGCAGAGGAGGGACCTGTCACGCCTCATCGGGTACGCGGCGCCATGGCGATGTACATTCTCATCGGGCTCGTGTTCGCCTATATCTATGCGGCGTTCAACGGCGTGGTGCCCGAATCTTTCAATCTCCCCGAGGCCGCGCGTGTCTCGGCGTCAGGCGGTTATGGCGAGATGTTCTACTATTTCAGCATTGTGACCCTGACTACCGTGGGCTTCGGCGACATCTCGGCGGTCTCGCCCTTTGCCCGCTCGCTCGTCATGGTCGAAGCGCTGCTCGGCCAGCTCTATCCGGCGATCATCATCGCGCGGCTCGTCACCATGGAGCTCGAAACCCGCCGGGGCGGAAAGCCGTAGCGTGCCTGCAGCCATGACGCGTGTTTTTTTCTGTGCGGCTGTATTTATCGTACTGATGTGCGCCGTGCCCCGGGGTTCTTCCGCGGTTGAACAAGTCAGGGAAACCTT
>CAZOMH010000681.1:0-2837 GCA_964580415.1 uncultured Nitrospirales bacterium | reverse complement strand
AAAGAGATCGAGAAGAACGGCACCCGCGCGTGGATGTGGTCCGACTACTATTGGAAGCACCCCGAAGACTTCCTCAAACGCGTTCCCCGTTCCGTGCTCCAGGCCAACTGGTACTACAATGCAAAACTCGACCCCGCCGACACAGGCGTTCAGGCCTACATCGACCTGGACAAGGCCGGCTATGACCAGACACCCACCGGTTCCAACTGGAGCAACCCCGAAAACTTCCGCAGCACCGTGGAATTTTGCCGCCAAAACATTTCCGCGGGCCGCCTAAAGGGCTTTTTGCAAACCCCATGGAAACCCATGCTGCCCCAATTCCGCGACCGCCAGCTGCAGGCTGTCGACCAGGTGGCAGAGATGATTCAGGCAAAGGCATAGCCTCTTCCCCGCGCCCGCAAGGACGCCGGTCGCCTCGCGCGGGACAACCGGCGTCCCGGCTCTCTCTGAACACCCAATGCCTATCTCTTGTCCCTCGGGGTCTTGTCCACGCGCTCGTCGGGCCCCGGCACCCAGCGGGTTCCGTCCGGCAAAACCGATTCCCAGCGGTACTTTCCCGTGCGCCCGTCAAGCGTGTACAGTTTTCCGCCCTTGCGCACCTGAAGGGCGCCGTAACCGCCCCTCCCGGTGGCGCGGCCGTAAATCAAATCCATCCCGTCAATCACGCCGGAATAGTCATTGACATGATCATGGCCGCAAAAACAGGCCTTCACTCCCGCCGATTTCAGCACGCCCAAACTGGACCCGTCCTCCTCTCCGAATCCGATCCCCTCGCATTTTATGCCCCGCGCCGTACCGTTCTCCCAGACCGTGCCATACTGCTTCAGCGGAATGTGGAAAGCCGCCATGCGCGGCGTGTCCCCTCTCCTGCCGCCGCCGATGTCGTCCGGAAGCGACTTCACCCACGCCTGCTGCGGCGCAACCATGCCGGTCGTGCATGTGTTGATGCACAGGAACTGCCACACGACTTTTCCGTGGCGGTCTTCCAGGTTGATCACGTAGTTGCCGTCGGAAACGCCCCCGCGATAGAGCGAGTTTGGGGCCTTTGTGATCAGGTCGTTAATGGCCGCCCGGTCGCCAACTTGGTCATGGTTGCCCCACACGTACGCCCAGGGCACGCCGAGTCCCCCGCACTGCCCGATAACGTGCCGCGCGTAGTTGTCCACTTCTTCGGGCGGATGGTCCCGCCAGAGGTCGCCGGTGAAAATGACAAGGTCGGGCTTGGTCGCCGCAATCAATGCCGCGACGTCCTCCATCGTCTTCTTGTTCATCACCTCGTAGTACGAAGCATCGCCCGCGAACATATGAATGTCCGTCAACTGCAGCATCCGAACAGAACGGGGATTTCTTACCCGAAGCCGTGAAACATACGGAAGGTCCGCTGCGGCCGGCGGCACAACTTCCGTCCGGCCCGTCGCACACCCCGATGCCGCCACCCCGGCAAAGAAGGCGGCCGTGCCCAGAAATGATCTGCGCGTTACTTTCTGCAAATCCATGCATCCGCTCCCGTCACCCGCGCCCGGACGGGTGTCTTGCGCCATCTTAACCTTCAAGCCCGCCGGAAACGACGCCGCTGCGGACCGCGAAGTCCTCTTGACCAAAACAATAGACATTACAGGCTGTCAAAGCAAACAGACCCGACCGCAAACAGGATGGTTCCCCGGGTGCCATGCCCGCCGCTTCCACGGAAACACGGCGGAAAACTCCCTGTTCAATCGTATAACTTGTTATGAACCGCCCCAGTGTGGTTCAATCTAGGCTCACACGGAAAACCTCCCATGAGTTCCATTCCCGCAAAACCCGCAGGTTCGCATGGCAAGGATCTGACCACAGGAAGCATCGCGAAGAACCTCGTCTTTTTCGCGCTTCCCATGCTCCTCGGCAGCCTTGTGCATGTGGCCTACAGCCTCGTCAATGCCGGCTGGATCGGCAACGGTCTCGGCACCGACGCCATGGCCGCGCTTACTGTCTGTTTCCCCGTGTTCTTTGTCCTCAACGCATTTGGACAGGGGCTCAGCCTTGCTTCCAATGTCCTCGTTTCCCAGTCCTACGGCGCCAGGGACTGGGACCGCCTGCACAACGTTGTTCAAAACTCCATGGTGCTGACGGCCATTGTCGGCGCGCTCTGCTTTGCGGCGGGCGAGTGGGCCGCGGAATTCGTCCTGCGGAAGATGGACACTGCGCCCGAAGTCCTCCCCATGGCGATTTCCTATCTCCACCTGTTCCTCTGGACCACCCCCCTCATGTTCGGCATGTTCTTTCTCTCCTCCGTCATGCGGGGCACCGGCGACTCCAAAACGCCGCTCTATTTTCAGGCCGGTTCACTCGTGGTTACCGCCGTATTGGACCCCCTGTTCATGTTTGGCTGGCTCGGTTTCCCCCAAATGGGGCTCAACGGCACGGCCCTCGCCACCATCATTTCCCAGGCGGTTGCGCTCGTGGCGCTGGCCGTACACATGCGCCGCGTGCGCCATATCGCATCCCCAAGCTGGCGCAATATCGCGTTGGACCGCGGCATGTCCCTCCTCACGCTGAAGATTGGCCTGCCCTCGATGGCCCAGCAGGCCCTTGTGTCCGCGGGCATCGTCATCATTGTGACGCTCGAAAACCTCATTGGCGCGCACAGCGCCGCCGCCTACGGCATTGCCATGCGCATCGACCTGCTCGCTTTCATGCCCGCCATGGCCATCGGCATGGCCGCATCCACCCTGTCCGGCCAGAACATCGGCGCCCAAAAGTATGACCGCGTCAGACAAACCTTCCGATGGGGCATCCTCATCAGCATCGCCCTCACGCTCCCGGCAACCCTCGTGTCCATTGGCATTCCCGCATACTTC
>CAZOMH010000680.1:0-2845 GCA_964580415.1 uncultured Nitrospirales bacterium | reverse complement strand
GCGCCAAAGTGGTGGGCGCGGACCCCGACACGGACATCGCGGTGCTCAAGCTGGACACGGCGGACAAACTGCCCTGGGTGAAGATGGGCCGCTCGGCCAATCTCGAGGCGGGCCAGACGGTGCTGGCGCTGGGCAGCCCGCACGGGCTGGCGCGGTCGGTGTCGAAAGGCATCGTGAGCGTGACGAACCGCTATCTGGGCGCCGAAGGCCAGATGGAATCGCCCTACAACGACTGGATTCAGACGGATGCGGCCATTAATCCCGGCAACAGCGGCGGCCCGCTGGTGAATCTGCAGGGCGAGGTGGTCGGCGTGAACGCGCGGATTCTGAACGGCGCGGAAAATGTCGGATTTGCCATTCCCATCGACACCGCGCGCGAGGTGGTCGGGGCAATCATCCGCGAAGGCCGTGTACACCGGAGCTGGATCGGCGTGACCTTCCAGGAAATGCTGGCCAAGACCGACGACCCGACGCGGCGCGGCGTGGTGATTTCCGACATCGACCGGCTTTCGCCGGCGGCGGAGGCCGGGGTGAAGCCGGGCGATCTGCTCACGGCGATCAACGGCTGTGCGGTGAATGCGCGGTTTGAAGAGGACCTTCCCGCGGTGCGCAAGGCCGTGGCCGATTTGGCCGTGGGTTCCACGGCCGTGCTCTCGATCCGCCGCGGGGGGGAGAACGTGGAGATTTCGGTGAAAACGGAGGAGAAGACGGCGCAGAAGGGGAGCCAGGCGGAATTTGGCGAGTGGGGATTCACGTCGCTGGAAGTCACGCCGGAAGTGGCGCGCCGCGCCCAGCTTCCCGAGCGCACCGGCATCCTGGTGTCGGGCGCCAATCCGGGCGGCGTTGCCGCGCGGGCCGGACTGCAGGAGGGCGACATCATCCTGAAGATCGACGACCAGAAAGTGAACGATCTCGAAGGGTTCAAGGCGCTGTACAACGAACGCCGCGACTCGCAGAAGAAACTGATCATGCTGTTCGTGCAGCGGGGCGCGCTCACGCGCTTTGTGCTCGTAAACGCGGCGGCGGAAGCGCCGCAGCCCGAAGAGGAGAACACCGGCCATGCGGAGTAGCAAAGCCTTTCTGATGATGCTCGCGGCGGCGGCCGCGCTAACGGCCGCCGCGCAGGACGATTTCGCCGCGCAGGCGCTGCAGAGCGACTTTGCCAAAGTCACTCCGGCCATCTGCCAGGTCCTGTTTACACAGGAGGTGACCGACCCGCGCACGGGCGAGACGGTCCGCCGCAACGGCAACTGTCTGGGCCTGATTGTGCGGACCGACGGACTGGTGATGGCGCAGGGCCATCTCTCGGTGGAGAATGCGACCCCCGTTGATCTTCGGGTGAAGGTCGGGCGCGACGGCTCGGAAAAGGAATACCCGGCCGCGGCGCTGCACAAGCCCAATGACATCAATGTGATGTTCCTGCAGATACAGTCAGACACACCGTTGAACCTGCCGCGCGTGACGTTCACGCCGCAGCCGCTCCGGCTGGGCGACCCGGTGGCCGTAATCGGGCTTACAGGCGAGACGCTGGATTTCGAACCCGCGGTCTTCACCGACCGGATTGCCGCCGTGCTTGCGCAGCCGCGCACAACTTATTGCCTTGCAAACAACCTGCGGTTTGGCTGCATCACCGGCCCGGTCGTGAACGCGCGCGGGGCCGTGGTGGGCGTGGCCGGTATTGACCTGAGCCGCGCCGAGGGCGGTGAACTGTACACGCGCAGCGGTCATCCGCTGGTATATCAGGCGGAACTGTTCCAGAAGTACATCGACACCCCTCCGGAGCGCGAGGAGGCCAAGAAAGCCGAAGACACCGCGTGGCTTGGTGTGTTCACGCAGCCGCTCAAGGATGACTACGCCGAGTACTGGGGACTCGAGAAGACCGGCGGGCTGGTGGTGAGCACGGTTGTGCCCGATTCCCCCGCGGCCAAGGCCGGTGTGCAGGCGGGCGATGTGATCAAGGCTTTCGACGGAAAGCCGCAGAAATTCACGCAGGACCGCGATGTGCTTGCGTTTACCAAGTTGGTGCGCGACACCGGCACGGGAAAGACCGTGACCATGGACCTGTTGCGCGGCGGCAAACCGCTCGCCGTGCGGGTGACCCTGGCAAGCCTTCCGCGCAGCGCGCAGGAAGCCGACGAGTTCGAGGATGCCGTGATAGGCGTGTCGGTGCGGGAGATCACCCGGGACGTGCGTATCGCGCTGAACATAGCCGAGGACGTGCGCGGTGTTATCGTGCGCAAGGTCAAGTCCGGCGGTGTGGCGCAAATCGGCAAGATACGCCCCGGCGTCATCATCCTCGCGCTGGGCGACTATCCGGTGGCCAGTATTGCCGACTTCCAGGCAGCCATGGAGAAACTTCGCGGCGCAAAACCGGCCGAACTGGCCGTTTTCGCCCGGGTTGGGCCGCAAACGGGATTCTTCCGGCTGAAGCCGAAATGGTGACCTGTCAAAAGAAGCCCATAGCATGACTGAGCGCACAAGAACGGCTTTGGCGGTTTTCGTTTTCCTGGCGGCGGCTCCCATGGGTTGCCGCCGGGAGGCGGGCCCGGAGATGTTGCAGCAGGCTTGGAAACTTGCCGAAGCGCGGCGCGTCGATGACGCCCTGCCGCTGGCGCGCGCTTACCTGTACGAACATCCCGGCGACGCCGGGGGGCACTAT
The DNA here is from genome assembly GCA_964580415.1 of uncultured Nitrospirales bacterium. GTDB lineage: Bacteria > Hydrogenedentota > Hydrogenedentia > Hydrogenedentales > CAITNO01 > CAITNO01. Next base: position 186 of record CAZOMH010000680.1, on the reverse strand, counting down.
GTGCTGGGCAAGTGCTACCTCCACCGGCAGGACGCGAACACCACGCTGGCCAAGGGTGAATTTGAGACGGCGCTGCACTGTCTTGGAGAAAAGGGCGGCATGGGCATGCCGGCTGCGGAAATGACGCCGGAGCAGTTTCAGTCGGCCCTGCACCGGGACATTGCGCTGGCGCTGATGCGGGCGCTG
>CAZOMH010000679.1:0-2851 GCA_964580415.1 uncultured Nitrospirales bacterium | reverse complement strand
CAGCAGAAGAAGAGCCCGATGGCGTTGCGCTCCAGAGTGTTGTTGCGCATCACGGGCCGCTGTGACCCCGATCCCGGATGCAGGCCCAGCCCGGCGTTGTCGTGGCTGTGGCAGTCCTCCACCGACACGTCATGGCATATCTGCCAACTGATGCCGTCGCCGTTGTAGTTGCGCGCCGTCACCCCGTGGATGCGCCCGCGGCTGCAATCCTGCAGCCAGATGCACCCGGCATAGTTGCCGTCGAGATTGGCGTTGTTCGCGCGGTTGCCGTCGAGCACGAGGTCCTCAATGGCGAAGTCCGCCGTCTCCTCGGCGGCAACCATGGGAAAGAGCGTGGAGACCGTGGGCTTCATCTCCTTCCAGTAGTTCATGCGCGGCGCCCTGTCCAGTTTGAACCGGTTGCCGCTGCGCGCCACCAGGGTGTGCTTGGACACGTCGCGCCCGCCGTCGGAGGGACTCTTGGTGATCAAAACCACGCCGTCGCCCACACGAAATCCGTCGGCGTTCTCCAGCGTGATTTCCTGGTCGTACCAGTCCGAATCGGCAGCCAGCATTGTTTCAGCCGAGGCTTCTTTGATGAGCACGCTGTCCGCGCCGCTGCCCAGCAGCCGCACGCCCGACCGAATGCGCACGGCGTTGCGCAAGCGGTATTCCCCCGGCAGAATTTTTACCGTGCCCCCGCCAAGCCGCACCACGTAGTCCACCGCCGCCTGAATCGCCCGGTCCGTCGTGCCGACCAAGTCCGCCTCTTTCGGTCCCACCGATATTACGAGGCGCTCGTCCCACACAGGTTCGACGGCCGTATCGCCCGACGTGGCCCTTGGCCGCGTCACCTTGGGCATGTCGCCGCCCCGCGCCGCCGCGGCCCATGCGGCGACCAGCCCCGCCCCCGCAGTGCGCAGCCAATCCCGACGCGAATGTGTCATGGAAAAACACTCCTCTTTGAAGGCGCCAGTATAGTGATTCGATGGAGGCGCCTGCCATTGCGAAGCATCCGCAGCGTGGACGTGCCGTGGAAGCGGCATTCCCATCGGGACAGCCGCAACCGTAGAAGCGACGTCCCCGTCGCTTTCTTCTGCTATCCCAATGCCTTCGCCAGAACGCGGCGGGGACGCCGCGTCTACGAAAGCCAACACCGCATCAAGCTAGTGCTCGATCTTGAACTCGATTTCCCGCACCTGCACTGCCAAAGCCGAACAGGCGCTTATGAGGACCCTCATGGGTGAAGGTTGCTTAGGGACGGCGCACCCCCGCCAATGTGGTTACACCCGTCAGGGCAAGGCCCAAGAGAAGAATATCGCCAGGGAATTTGCCGTGACCAAAGGGCATCCACCCTCTCTTGCCACCCTGACACCCCGCACATCCCGTCCCGGTATCCATGCCGAGTTCATCGGGCGACAACTGCCCGTCACCGTTAGCGTCGAGCGCGTCGAACAAGGTCCGGGACAATCCTGTTATCGCGGCTGAAGCTTCCTCGAAAGACAACGTTCCGTCGCCGTTCGCGTCCGCCGTATCAGAGGCTTCCGCCAACTGCTGACGCGCAGTGTCGGTTTCCACAGGCTCGCCTTCGCCTTCCGGTACCGGTATGGGACCCAGGCTCGCCACAATACTGACCACCGTGCCCGGCAGTACTTCGCTGCCCGCCGCGGGGCTCTGCGAAATCACGCCGCCTGCCGCCACAGTTCCGCTGCAGGCCTGCGTCACGAGGCCCACCGCCAGCCCCGCAGCAGTGATGGCGGCCTCGGCCCGGACCTGCGGCTGCCCAACCACATCGGGCATGACCAACGGTTGCATGCCCTTGCTGACAACAAGGTCAACGGCGGTGCCGGGGAGTACTTCCACCCCCCCAACCGGCGTCTGCGCAATGACCGCGCCAACCGGCAAGGTTGCGCTGTACTCCCAGGTTATCTTCCACACAACAAAGCCCGCGTTCGTGATCGCCGACATCGCGCCAGCCTGCGACTGGCCGACCACGTTCGGAACCGGAACCGGCTTCGGGCCCTTGGAAATCACCAAGTCCACCGGCGTCCACTGCGGCGATTGCGCCCCTGCTGCCGGCGTCTGGCGAACAACATGGTCAGCCGCGACGGTGGAATGGTATTCCTCCGTTTCCACGCCCACATACAACCGGGCGGCCGTGAGCATGTCCTTCGCCGCCGCGCGGGCCAGGCTGGCAAGGTCGGGCACCGTCACCGGCACCACCACCTCATAGGCGCCCATGTCCACCCCCGCGCCCTGCGGACGGGGCACGCCAAGGATATCCGTGGCGGGAGCGCGGTCCGCCGTGCCCGTATTAATGCATGCAGAACCGGCTTGCAGCCGGAAATCACCCGCCCCTGCGTCCACAAACAGGGGATCGCCCACAATGTTGCCCGGGCCCGTCGTCACCACAGGCAAACAGGAGTAAGACACCGAACTGTCCGAAGTATCGTTCGAACTGTTGCCCCAAATCACGCAATTGACCGCGGTGCTGGAGAGGATCGCGCGCATACCATGTCCAGTGAAGGTACTGTTGACCGCCGTACCATTCCGCATTCCCGTGGCGGCAACATCCGCAGTTCCCGAGAAGACACAGTTGACCGCAGTCCCAAAACACATTCCTGCGTAGGAGTTGCCTGAGAAAATACAATTGACAGCATTACCGGAAACCATTCCCCCATAGTATTTGCCGTCCTTGCTGTTCTGTATCGCAAATCCGTCAATACTGCTGCCGGTGCTGGCGGTAACACAGCGCCGCACGCCCTGACCGTCGATAACAGTTCTGTTGGCAACCCAATCACGCTGGTTCCGGGCCGTTTCGGTGCCGAGAAAACCGCCGTAAACGTATGTCCCCATTGTCAGGCAAACAACC
>CAZOMH010000678.1:0-2853 GCA_964580415.1 uncultured Nitrospirales bacterium | reverse complement strand
CGTGCCCGCGGCGGCAAGGTCGTCCCACCACCGCCGTGCCTGGTCCACCGGGTCCTCGGCAAACACCGTCTCTTGGCCGTAGTCCCCCTGAACCAGATTCACGCAGCGCCCGCCGCGAATGTCCACCGCGGGAACAACGCGCATGGTCAGGACGCCGCCGGAACGGCCGCCAGGGCTTCCTTGGCCTTTTCTACGATCTGCGCGAAGGTTGCGTCGTCCGTCGCGGCGATGTCGGCGAGCGCCTTGCGGTCCAGGCCGATGTTGGCCTTCTTCAGGCCTTCGATGAACCGGTTGTAGGTCAGGCCGTGCGCGCGGGCGCCGGCGTTGATGCGGGCGATCCACAGGCGGCGGAACTCGCGCTTGCGCGCCTTGCGGTCACGGTAGGCATGCATGCCGGCATGGGCAACGGCCTGCTGGGCGGTCTTGTTGAGACGGCTGTGCGCGCCGCGGTATCCGGAAGCCAGATTGAGGATTTTTTTGCGGCGGTCTTTTGACGCCGGATTGTTTGTAGCTCTGGGCATGGTCAGAATCCTTGTTTTGCGGCTGCACGGCCGCGCCGTTCAGGCGCGGCAGCCCGCGTTGGCGGTGTTGCGCGGCAGCCGGTTGCTGTTTGCCGGTTCAGGAGTAGGGAATGGACCGCTTTACGCTTGGCGCATCGGCCGCCGAAACCAGCGTTCCCTGGCGCAAATTGCGCTTGCGCTTGGGCGACTTGGACGCCATCAGGTGGCGCGCAAAAGGCTTGTTCCGCGTGATTTTTCCCGTTCCCGTCGTTTTGAAGCGCTTTGCTGCGCTGCGGCATGTCTTGATCTTCGGCATGATAATGTTGTCTCCGTTGCCATGTTATCGCGCGGGGAAAACATTCTCCCGCGCGCTGTTTCCTGTCGTATCGCGCATCCGGCAAAGGCAATACTCCAGCCTTGTCCGCGCCGCCTTCTTTCCGGCCGGCGTGACCTGCGCATGCTGTCTCCGCGCCGCCGCAGTCAGCCCTTGACCGGGTGCAGCACCAGACTCATGTTGCGGCCCTCAAGCCGGGAATCCTCGGGCCGGTATTCGCCCGTGATCAGGTCGGCCGTGGTCTCCACCACTTTGCACAGAATCTTGCGGCCGAACTCGGGGTGGGCCACCTCGCGGCCCCGGAACATGATGGTGACTTTCACCTTGTTCCCTTCGGCCAGGAAATCGCGCACATGTTCCTTCTTCGTTTCGAAGTCGTGCTCGTCGATCTTCGGACGGAACTTGATCTCCTTTACAGTGACCACGTGCTGGTGCTTGCGCGATTCGCGGGCCCGCCGCTTCTGTTCATAACGGTACTTGCCGTAATCCATGATTCGGCAAACCGGCGGTGTGGCCTTGGGCGCCACTTCGACGAGGTCAAACCCGCGCTGCTCCGCCTCGCGCCATGCATCGCGCGGGGCCAAAATGCCGAGCTGCTCGCCGTTTTCGTCGATCACGCGCACCTGCCGCGCGCGGATCTGGTCATTCACGCGAATCGCGTCTTCCTTGTCTTTCTTCAATGTGGCGATGTGAGGATCTCCTTCGGGGACTCGCCCCGGTTGAATCCGACGCGCGCCGCATGGCGCGCGCACGTTGCGCGCCCGGCGCAAAAACACGAACCGGCGACAGGATGCCAGCCGTCCTGCCGCCGGTTCGTGGCCGGAGACATGTTGCGCCCTTTCGGCGCGCAAACCAGGCTGGCTGGCGAATACCTTCGCCGCCGCAAGGTGAGGGGCCTATCGCCCCTGCTTGGGCGTCCGTGCCAGGGCACGGAACATGTTCGCAGCGGGGAGTTTACCAAAAGGACGCAGGAACAGTCAACTGTTGGATCGGAAAGCCTGTGGGGAATGGGGGAAACGGCCCCCGGCGCGGACACAAGGGCAGGCGGTGCGCTATGCGGCCTCGTATACCCCAAAACGGCTCGGGTCCAGCAGGCTGGCGATGGATTCCACGATAATATCGGGCTGATAGGCATACCGCGGCAGGTCTTCACGTTTGGTGCCTCCTGTCAGCACCAATACCGTGCGGTATCCCATGTTGACCCCGCCAAGTATGTCCGTCTCCATTGTATCGCCGATCATGATTGTCCGCGATGCGTCCAGACCCAGTTCCTTCCTTGCCGCGCGCATCATGATGGGGCTGGGTTTTCCGACGCTGAATGCTTTTGTGTTTGCGGCCGTTTCGAGCAGCGCGGTGATGGCGCCGCATCCGGGCCGGGTGCCCCTGGATGTGGGGCAGTTCGGATCGAGATTCGTGGCGACGAGCTTCGCCCCGTTGAGAAGCATGGTTGTCGCGTGTTCGATCATTTCGAAGCTGATTGTCCTGCCCTCGCCGACGACGACATAATCGGGGTTGATATCGACGACCGCGTAACCGTTTTCGTGAAGGGCGTTCAGCAGCCCCCCCTCGCCGATAACGTAGGCCGTGCCGCCGGGTTTCTGTGCCGCAAGAAACCGTGCCGTGGCCATGGCGCAGGTGAAGATGTTGCGCTCTTCCACCCTGAAACCCATCCGGCAGAGCTTGGTGGCGATGTCACGGCGGGTGCGCTGGCTGTTGTTGGTGAGGAACATGAATGGAATGCCCTTGTGGCAAAGTGCGTTGATGAAGTCTATCGCGCCGGGAATGATCTCGCCTTCCCGGTATATGACACCGTCCATATCAATCAAGTAGCCCATAGACATGTTGTGAAACCTCCATTTTCGATCCTGCGTGCCGTCATCCGCGGAGTTTTGCTGAAAAGAAAAGGTCTTCCCAGTTCTGTGTTTTGGTAAGAGGATGACACGGTCACGTTAGGCCCGTGTGAGAGGGACAGGATGGTGAATCCGTCCTTGATGTCCCGTTTTCCACCCTGTTCTGGCA
>CAZOMH010000677.1:0-2853 GCA_964580415.1 uncultured Nitrospirales bacterium | reverse complement strand
AGACCGGGGAGGGCGACGATAAAGACCGTGAGATTATCGCGCCGGGACGGGAGAATATCTGGATATGCGAACTGGGCCGAAAGGAAACCGACGGCGCGTTCGCATCGTTCGTGGAACGTGTCGCCGCGGCGCGTGTCTACGGCGAGGGACTTCAGATCACCTATGAATCCCCATCGCAGGGCAAACTGGAATTTGGCTGGAACGGTGCCCTGAAACAGCGCGGCAAAGCGGTGAACATCGCGGATTACCCCCGCTATGACAATCCTTATGCGAAGGCCGGTTTCCCCGCAAACAAGATCACCTTCGAGCACAACGGCCACACGCTGCAACTGGACTGGGACACGCTGCAACGCGACGCCAGCGCCTGGTGCGAGTAGGGATTCGGGCGTAGGGTGCGTGAAGTGGCGCAAGAGCGCCACGGAACGCACCGTTCCCCGCGCACCGGGAGCGCCGGCACCCCTGCCGGCTTTCTTGGGTCACGACGGTGGGTTTCGTTCCGCGTTGCGGAACTTCACCCACCCCACGTTTATGTCCGCTAAGCCAAGCCGCTCCAGAAATCATCCACCGATTTCTTGCCCTTGCGGCAGGCGTCGTAGGGATCTTCAATCTTCCATGCATCGACCATGATCCAGCCCTGGTAGCCGCCATCATGGAGCACCCGCAACGCCGCCGCCGTGTCGCAATGGCCGTCGCCGCAGGCGATGTGTTTTGAGGTGCCGCCAAAGATCGTGCCGTCCGTGTCGGTCAGATGCACGTGGCCGATGTGCTCGGCGCCGATGCGCTTGAGCATTTCGGCGGGTTTTCCCTTGCTGCCCCACATCAGATCAAAATGGCTTTGATCATAGTTGGTCTTGCAGGCGGGATGGTCCACCTCGGCCAGGATGCGTTCAAGGATTTCAGGCGTGTTGAATACGAAGGGCGGCTCGATCTCAAAAGACATCCACAGACCCGCATCGGCGCAGACTGCCGCGGCATCGCGGTAGCTCTTGACGAGGTTGCCGATGGCGGCGTCCATGTTCGCGTTGCCCTCCATGCCGCCGCCCGGCCAGTGCCCGAGAAAATCGCAGCCCAACCGTTTGGCCAGCCGCACCCGCGCCTTGAACTCCTCCAGCCAGGTCTTGCGGCGTTCGGCATCGGCCGCGTGCGCATCGGCGCCGCCGTTCTGGAAGGTATAGATGCGAAGTCCGTATTTGTCATAGAGTCCGCGCAGCGCGGCGACGCGCTTTTCCTCTTCCGCCCTCGGATAGCCGCCCTGCGGCCATCCCTCGACCAATTCAACACCGGGAAAGCCCGCCTCGGCGGCGAACTGAAGCACTTCCCAGAGTGGGTACTCTTTGTGGTAATCCTGCGCCGAGGACATGAACCCGTTCAGCCCGATGCCCATGCGCCATTTTCCGGGCTTCTCCGCGGCCGGGGCCGTCTTCGCCGCCATGAGAGCGCCCAAGCCCAGGGTGCCCGCCCCAAGAAACTGCCGCCGTGTCGTGTCCATCGCAGAACTCCTCCGGTTGACCATGGAGACATTCAACAGGATAAGGGCGGCGCCGGTCAAACCGCGTGTTCCCGGGCCGGGCGCATGGGACAATTGCGCCCCAATCCGCACTTAATTTTCGGCTGGTTGCAGGGAAACCCAATAAGCACGCGCTTTGTGGCTGCGGCGTCCCGCCGCAGACAATTCTTGCGTGCGGATTCTGGTTGTGGTCACGCCCTTGTTTTCCGGAGTGCCGATGGTCTACCTTTTTCAATGCGGTCTTGCGTGTCTTCTGAAACGACGGCAACAGGGAGACCGCAGGGCAAGGGTCGCAACGTCGGTCAAACAAGGAATATTTGCCATGGATGCGAAGAAATCGGATGGAATGTCCCGGCGGTCATTCATGAAAGGCGTGGCTGCTGCGGCGCCGCTCATTATCCCGGCGTCGGTGCTGGGCACGAAGAATGCGGTTGCGGCCGGTGATCGCACCACCTTTGCGCTGATTGGTTGCGGCGGCCAGGGCAACGGTGACATCGGGGGGGTGCTTCAGCTCCAGTCCAAGGGCACGCAGGTTGTTGCGGTCTGCGACGTCAACAAAAAGAACCTGGAGGCCACGAAGGCCAAGATTGACCAGCACTATGACAACAAGGACTGCGCCGCCTATACCGACTTTCGCGAGCTGCTGGCCCGCAGGGACATCGACGCGGTCGTGATCGCGACGCCGGATCATTGGCACGCGCTGACCGCCATTGAGGCGGTCAGGCAGGGCAAGGACGTTTACTGCGAGAAGCCGCTGGCCTGGTCGCTGGGCGAGGGTCGCGCCATCGCGGACGCGGTCAGGGCGAACAAGCGCATTCTCCAGGTGGGCAGCATGCAGCGTTCGGGCGGCGAGTTCAAATACGCCGCCGAGGTGGTGCGCAACGGTTATCTCGGCAGGATAAAGCACATAAACGTGGGCCTGCCCAACGGTGGAAACGCCAAGTGGGTGGACGAATACCCCGCCCCGCCGGAACATCTGGACTACGATTTCTACGTGGGTCCGGCGGAGTGGGCGCCCTACCATGTGGACCGGCTCGACTGGAACTGGCGCTGGTGGATGGGATTCGGCGGCGGCCAGATGATGGACTGGATCGGCCACCACGGCGACATCGCGCACATGGGCATGAACTGGGACGACAACGGTCCGAGCGAGATCGATCCGGTGCTCTGGGAAATGTCCCCCGAGAAGAACAACCTGTACAACGGTCCGGCCAAGTACATCATCAATTACAAGTACGGCGACGGCACGACCATGCAGGTCGCCAGCAGGGAGGAACTGCCGGACGTGTTCAAGGATTGCGGCGACACGGGCACGCAGTGGTTCGGCGACAACGACCAGTGGCTGT
>CAZOMH010000676.1:0-2853 GCA_964580415.1 uncultured Nitrospirales bacterium | reverse complement strand
GCTCCAGGAGAACTACGAGCAGCACAGCACGGCATTCACTTCGGGCGACATCTTTGTGGTCTATTCCGACGGCATAACCGAGGCGCACAATACGGAAGGGCAGTATTTTGGCGTGGAAGGCATTGAGCGCGTGGTGCTTGAATGCCGTCACCGCGACAGCGGGGAGATTGTCTCCACCATTGTTGCGCGCACCTCGGAGTTTACCGGGGGCGTCGGATTGTCGGATGACGCGACATGCCTTGTGGTCAAGATTGCGCCCAAGAAAACCGCGTTCTGCCGGCTGCCCGCATCGCTCGGAGAAATTGGAAGGGCAAGGAGCTTTGTGCAGGCTTTTTGCGCGGGTCTTCCGTATGTTGATGTGTCCGAGGACTTTGTCATCAAAGCCGAGCTGGGGTTTGTGGAGGCGCTCACCAACATCGTCAAGTATGCCTTCAAGGCTGAAGCGGGCAACGACATCGACCTGCGCATGGATGCCTATGCCGACCGCATATGCATTCGTTTTGACTATGCGGCGCCGTTCTATCAGCCGGGCACCGTTCCCGCGCCGAACCCGGAAGACATGGCCGAAAGCGGATACGGCCTCTTTATCGTGGACCAGTGTTTCGATCAGGTTGAGTATTTTGTGGCGGATGACCGCCGCAGTGCGGTTCTGTTGACCAAGGTGTTTGACACCCAACAAGAGGAGACCAATTCATGCGAGTGACAAGCGAACCCGGCGGCGATGCGACGATTGTGACGCTTCACGGCGACAGTCTGGACGCGGGCAACGTGGCCGACTTCAAGCGGGAAATGGCCCCGCTTGTCGAGGGGGCGGTGAAAATGGTCATGGATTTGTCGGAGGTGCAGTTCGTGGACAGTTCGGGACTGGGCGGCATACTGTCCTGCCTTCGCCAGATTTCGGGACAAGGCGGCGCGCTTGTGCTTTGCTCGATGACCAAGCCGGTGCGCACCCTGTTTGAACTGGTGCGGATGCACCGGATTTTCGACATAGTGAACACGCGGGAGGAGGCGTTGAAACTGATTTCCTAGACCGTCGAACCCAATAGGAGCGCATTTAAGAGCAGCGCAATCGGCCGCAGAAAGAAGGCACCATGGAAGATTCGGGCGCCAGGCTTGGTTTGTTCGTATTTGTGGACGCATTCGGATGGGAAATCCTTCAGCGAAACACGTTCATGTCGGGCGTGCTGCCCTTCCGCTGTCCGCTGGGCACCATATTCGGTTACAGTTCCACCTGCGATCCAACCATACTCACGGGGGTGCTGCCGCGCGAGCACGGCCATTTTTCCTTCTACCGGTATGCGCCTGAAAATTCCCCGTTTGGCGGAGCAGGCCTGCTCTCCCTGCTGCCAGGCTCCATTGCCAACCGGGGCCGGGTGCGCCACCACATCAGCAAGCTGTACAAACGGCATCTCGGCTACACCGGCTACTTCGAACTGTACAGCATGCCCTTTCGCCTGCTGCCCTACCTCGAGTACACGGAAAAGAAGGACCTGTACCAGCCCGGCGGGATTATCGGCGGCCAGCCGACGATTTTTGACCATCTTCGCGAAAGCGGCATTCCCTTCTTCCTGTCGGACTGGCGGAAGGGCGAACGGGACAATTTGGCGGCCGCGGAGGATGCGGTGCGGAACGAGGAACTGCGTTTCGCCTATGTCTATCTTGCCGCAATGGACGCCACGCTGCACCAGTACGGCCCCGGAAGCGAGGAGGGGCGGGCGCATGTCCGATGGTATGACGCCCAACTGAGAAAGCTGCTTTCAATTGCCGAGCGGCACCATGGCGAAGTGCATATGCACGTCTTTTCCGATCACGGCATGACCGCGGTCACGCGGTGCTGCGCGCTGATGGCCGCGGTGGACCGGCTGGGCCTGCGGTTCGGCACGGACTACGCCGCGGTGTACGACTCGACGCTTGCGCGGTTTTGGATGCTGAACGAACGTGCCCGCAGCCTGATTACAGGCGCGCTGGGGGAGGTTCCGGACGGCCATATCGTTGCCGAAGATGAACTGCGGCGCTGGGGCGCCGATTTTCCGGACCACAAGTACGGTGATTTGTTCTTTCTCCTGAATCCCGGCGTGCTGCTTTGCCCGGGCCATTTGGGGTTGAAACCCCTTGCCGGCATGCACGGCTACGCGCCGGAGCATCCGGACAGCGTGGCCATGTATGCCGCCAGCCACGCGCCGCAGAATCCGCCCAAACGGCTGGACGATCTCTACGGGATCATGCGCGCGGAGGCGGATGCGTCATGAAACCCTGGGTGGTCATGCGCGCGCGAAACGACATGCCGCTGGCGGCGGACACGCTCGCCATGCTTCGGCGCCAAAGCATTGCCCACCGGCTTGCGGTGTTTGACAACGCATCCACCGACGGAACCCGGGATGAGGCGGCCGCACAGGCGGATCTGATCGTGGACGTGCCGGAAGGAACCTACGTGCCGGGGCGCGTGCTTAACCGGGCGATGGAGGCCACCGACGGCGAGACCGTCGTGTTCTTGAACTCCGATTGCACCCCGCTGGACGCGGACTGGCTTGGCCGCCTGCTTTCCGGTTTTGACCACGCCGACCCGCTCCGGGTGGCGGCGGTGTTCGGCAGGCAGATGCCCCGGCCGGACTGCCTGCCGCTCTTCGCGCGGGATACGGAGAGCACTTTCGGTGACGGCAGTCTTCAGCGGCATTGGCGGCATTGTTTTTCCATGGCCTCTTCGGCCATCCGCCGGTCCGTGTGGATGGAACGGCCGTTCAACGAGACGATTCAGTATTCCGAGGACATAGAGTGGACGTGGGCTGCGCGCCGGCGGGGATATCAGATTCGCTATGCCGCCGAATCGCGCGTTTATCATTCGCACAACTATAC
>CAZOMH010000675.1:0-2855 GCA_964580415.1 uncultured Nitrospirales bacterium | reverse complement strand
GACCAGGTCGCGCACATCCCGCGAGAGGATGGTTTGCACATAGGCGTCAAACCACGCCGTGCGCCGGGGGCCGTCCCGGCGGGACACCGCCTCCGGAAAACCGCCTGCCAGCGCGAGCGGAACCCAGTCCACCGGTCCGGCACCGCGAACCGCCTGCCGGGCGCGGTCGGCAAAATCATCCGCGAAGACCGCATCGGCAAAGGCGTCGCACACGCCGTTCAGCTCACCCTGCGACAGCGGCCACAGGTCGAGGATTTCGACCCGGCCCGCCAGCGCGTCGGAAAACTGGGGCAGACTGCGCACGTTGGCCGAGCCGGTCAGCAGAAAACGCCCCGGCCGCCGGTCGCGGTCCACGCTGGCCTTGATGGCAATCAGCAGTTCCGGCACCCGCTGCGCCTCGTCGATCACCGCCCGGTCCCCCAGGCCGTTGAGAAACCCGGCGGGATCCCTGGTTGCGGTGGCCAGCGCCGTCAGGTCGTCCAGCGTCACGTAGTCCGTGTGGAAGATGTCCTGCGCCGCCTGGCGCGCCAGAAAGCTCTTTCCGCTTTGCCGTGCGCCATGCAGCAGGATCACCGGGGTGTCCTCCACGGCGATGGCGATTTGTTTGCTGGCATTACGTGAATACATGGTCTGAAATCTTCCGAAATTCGTCCACTAGCTGAACGATTTTCGGTCATAGTATAACCGAAAATCGGACAAAGATCAATAGAAAGCAAAACTCTTGCTTATCTATAAATGAATATCGCATAAGAGACACGGAGTGGAAATGGTGTAAATACAGTAACTGCCAGTAGTTATAGTATTCTTGCGTTTCTGAATTCATGCCAAAATGACAGAAATTCGCTCAGTTGGTGAACGAATATCGGTCATGGACTGGTCGAATACCGGAATTTATTAGTGCGAGACCGCCTTGCCTGGGGGGCTCAATTGATCCTGATACGGAGCCTATTTCACCACTAGGTTGACCATCTTGCCCGGCACGTAAATCTCTTTGACAATGGTCTTGCCCTCAAGGTGGGGGGCCACCTTGGGATCGGCCTTTGCCGTGGCGAGGACCGTGGCCTGGTCGGCATCGGCGGCGACCACCACCACACCGCGCAGTTTGCCGGTGATCTGCACCGGAATTTCGATGGTGTTTTCCACCAGCAGCGACTCGTCCCACACCGGCCAGGGTTCATAGGCCAGCGTGTTGTCGTGGCCCAGCCGCGCCCAGAGTTCCTCGGCGATGTGCGGGGCAAAGGGGGAGAGGACCAGCACAAACGGCTCCAGCACGGCACGGTCGATGGCCGACGCCTTGAGTCCGGCGTTGACGAATTCCATCATGCGCGAGATGGCGGTGTTGAAGGACAGGTTGTTGATGTCGTGGGTGACGGCCCTGACGGTCTTGTGCACCTCCTTGACCAGCGCCGCGTCGCCGCCGGAAGTGACCACCCGCGGATGCAGCGCACCGTCCTCGCCCACGAACAGTGACCAAACGCGCCGCAGGAAGCGGAACACGCCCTGCACGCCCTCTTCGCTCCAGGGCTTCTCGCGGTCGAGCGGGCCCATGAACATTTCGTACAGGCGCACCGAGTCGGCACCGCACTGGTCGGCCACCTCGTCGGGATTGACCACGTTGTAGCGCGACTTGCTCATCTTTTCGATCTGCGTGGCCACGGGCTCGCCGGTCGTCTTGAGCACGGTCTGTTCGCCGCGCCGCTCCACCTCGTGGGGATAGTGGTACTTGCCGAGCGCGTCCTTGAACGAGTAGGCCAGGATCATGCCCTGGTTGAAGAGCTTTTGGAACGGCTCGCTTGTGCTCACCAGCCCGGCATCAAACAGCACCTTGTGCCAGAAGCGCGAGTACAGCAGGTGCAGCACGGCGTGCTCGGCCCCGCCGATGTACAGATCGACCGGCATCCAGTAGGACTCGGCCTCTTTCGACCATGCCGCGTTGTTGTTGCGCGGGTCCGTGAAACGCAGGTAATACCAGCAGGAGCCCGCCCATTGCGGCATCGTGTTTGTCTCGCGGCGCGCGGGCCTGCCCGTGACCGGGTCGGTCGTGTTCACCCAGTCCGTGGCACGGGCCAGCGGCGGCTCGCCGTCGGCGGTGGGTTTATACTCGTCCAACTCGGGCAGCAGCACGGGCAGATCTTTCATCGGCACCGTTTTCATCGTGCCGTCTTCCAGGCGCACCAGCGGGAACGGCTCGCCCCAGTAGCGCTGCCGCGAGAAAAGCCAGTCGCGCAACTTGTAATTGACCGTGCCCTTGCCGATGCCCTTTTCCTCCAGCCACGCGGCCATCTTCTTCTTCGCATCCGGCACGCGCAGCCCGTCGATCAGCGGTGAATTGACCAGCACGCCGTCGCCGGTAAAGGCCTCTTTCGTGATGTCGCCGCCCGAGATGACCTCAATGATCGGAATGTCGTAGGTCTTGGCAAACTCATAGTCGCGTGTGTCGTGCGCGGGCACGGCCATGATGGCGCCGTAACCGTACTCGGCGAGCACGTAGTCGGCTGCCCAGATCGGGATATCCTTGCCGTTCACCGGGTTCACGGCGTATGCGCCGGTGAACACGCCCGTTTTCACCTTCTCATCCTTCATGCGGTCCTGGGCGCTCTTGCGCGAGGCCGCCTCAATATAGGCCCGCACCGCGGGAAGCCGCTCTGCAGTGGCGATGCGCCGCGTCAGCGGGTGTTCCGGCGCCAGCACGCAGTAGGTCGCGCCGAACAGCGTGTCCGGGCGCGTGGTGAACACGGTGAATTTCTCGCCCGTTCCCGCGACGGTGAACTCGACGTCCGCGCCCTCGCTGCGGCCGATCCACTCGCGCTGCATTGCCTTGATGACCTCGGGCCAGTCCAGGTCGTCCAGTCCGG
>CAZOMH010000674.1:0-2855 GCA_964580415.1 uncultured Nitrospirales bacterium | reverse complement strand
CGGCCCGCCGAGGAAAGTCCGGGCTCCACAGGGCAGGGTGCTTCGTAACGCGAAGGCGGAGCGATCCGACGGAAAGTGGCACAGAAAACATACGGCCTGCGGGTTTCCCGCCGGCAAAGGTGAAAAGGTGCGGTAAGAGCGCACCAGCGTCATGGTGACATGGCGGCTAGCCAAACCCCACCCGGAGCAAGTCCAAATAGGGGACCCATGGTGTGGCCCGCATCGGTCCCGGGTTGGACGCTAGAGGCGCACGGTGACGTGCGTCCGAGAGGAATGACCGTTCAAGGGGCCCAGTGTCCCTGGACAGAACCCGGCTTACAGGCCCGCTTGTTAACGCGCGCCCCCTGGCGCGCGTTTTTTTTGGCTCTTGTTTTTGCAGCAGTTTTGGAGCATGGAAATAGCAGGATCAATGAAACTCTTTCTGGAAAGAGCCTTGTGCAACTTTCATGGTTCTCACTAATTTCGAAAGAGATTAAGAGCAGGAGCAAGAGCAAGACAGAAGATCAAGTGGTCCATGCCAATCGGCTAAACAGTAACGTTGCCGTCAGGGTATGGTTGTGCCCGTGTGGAAATTGCATCACTTGGCTCACGTTTGTTAAAATGGCTATTCCGTGTGCCTGCAAAAAACTGGAAGATGCCTTGAATCAGTTGCTTATATCCGTTGCGGCGGTGGGGGATGAAGGTCTCCCGGTGGACACCTTGGTGAAAATCGCCGAAGTGCAGCCGCCGGACACGCCGGGTGTGCCGATTGAAGTGGTTCATGTGCAAGGAGTTGTGCTCGCGGTGGACGACGAGTACCTCTTTCAGGGCCGGCTCAAGGGTGCGTATGAGCGCCCCTGTGACCGTTGCCTTGAAACGGCGCAGGTGCCCTGGGAATTGGAGGTCGGCTGGCTCTTTGAAGAGGGGCCGGGCGGCGGGTTCTTTCTGAAAACGCTGGATGAAGCGCCGGACGAACTGGATGCGGCGGTGAAAGAATGCCGCATTCCGGTCGTTGGAACCATTGACCTTGGTCCGTGTATTTGGGAAGAAGTGGTGCTTAACGTGCCGCTTAAGTTTGTGTGCAAACCGGACTGCCGGGGCCTGTGCCCCCGGTGCGGGGCAAACCGAAATGAAGCGCCCTGCACTTGCGGTTCCGGAGAAACCTTAAATGAAGCGCCCGTGAACGGGTTGGCCGATTTGGCCCGTCTGTTTCCGGACTTGGCGCCGAAGAAGTCGGAGGAGTAGAAGTCATGCCGGTACCGAAAAGAAGAACCGGGAGCGCAAAGCAGGGCATGCGCCGTTCCCATCATGCATTGACCGCGGCCAACGTCACCGAATGTCCCGATTCGGGCGAGGCGAAGCTGCCCCATCGCGTATGCCTGAAGAGCGGTTTCTACAAGGGACGCCTCGTAATCAAGCCGAAGAACGGCTGATCGCCCGATTCTGGAACAGATTATGAGAATCGCCGTTGACGCCATGGGTTCGGACAATTCGCCCGACGTGGAAGTCGAGGGTGCGGTCCAAGCCAGTCTCAACAGCGATATTCATGTTATTTTGGTGGGCGACGATGCGCTGCTCACCAAGAAGCTGGCGGGCTACTCCCGGCGCGGGCAGATCACGATTCGGCCCGCCACCCAGAGCATTGGCATGCATGAGCAGCCGGTGATGGCGGTGCGCAACAAGAAGAACTCCTCTTTGCTTGTCGCGATGCGCCTGGTCAAGGACGGGGAAGCTGCCGCCGTGGTCAGCGCCGGGAATACCGGCGCGGTCATGGTGGCCGCCCGCACGGTGCTGGGACCCATCCGGGGTGTTGCGCGTTCCGCCATCAGCCAGACCCTTCCCACGATGCGCGGGCGCGTTGTCATGCTTGATCTCGGCGCGAATGTGGACTGCACCACCCGGCAGCTTTGCGAATTCGCGGAGATGGGCATTGCCTATTCCCGCTACGCCTGGGGGGTCGAGCAGCCGCGTGTGGGATTGCTGAACATTGGCGAGGAAGGCCAAAAGGGCGGGGCCGTGGCGCGCGAGGTACACCAGAATCTCAGCCGGGCCAGGCATATGAATTTTATCGGGAACATTGAGCCCAAGGCGGTGTATGAAGGCAAGGTCGATGTGGTGGTGTGCGACGGGTTTATCGGGAATCTTTTCCTGAAGACGAGCGAGGCCGTTGCGGGGTTCATGGGCAAGATGCTGCGCGAACAGTTTGAAAGCAGTTCCATGAGCAAGATAGGCGCCGTGCTGGCGGGCAAAGCGCTGCGCGAGATCAAACAGCGTGTGGACCCGAATGAATATCACGGCGCGCCGCTGCTTGGCATCAACGGCACGGTAATCATCCTGCACGGCGCGTCCACGGCGCGCGGTGTGGAGAACTCCATTTACGGCGCCAAGATCGCCGTGGACAACCATCTTAACGACCGCATTCGTGACAATATAAACCGGCTGCGCCAGCATGAAATGCCGTCTGCCGAATGCGAGGGCGGCGAAGGGGAGTGACGGAAGCCTTTCTTTGCGCCCGTTCTTTGACGGGCAGGCCGCATCCTCTCCGGGAGAAGTTCCATGACACGGTTTGAGAACAAAGTGGTGCTGGTAACGGGGGGGACGCGGGGGATAGGCAGGTCCTGTGCGGAACGTTTTGCGCGGGAGGGCGCGCACGTGGTTTTGTGCGGCCGTGACGGGGGCACGGCGGCCCGCGTGGCGGAAGAAATCGGGCGGGGCGCGGCGGGCTTTGCCTGCGATGTGACGGATGCCGCGTCGGTGGGCGCGCTTGTCGCATCTGTCGAGGCCGAACACGGCGCCATCGACGTGCTGGTGAACAATGCCGGCATTGAAAAGAGCGGGTTGCTTGTCCGCATGAAGGATTCCGATTGGGATGCCGT
>CAZOMH010000673.1:0-2874 GCA_964580415.1 uncultured Nitrospirales bacterium | reverse complement strand
TGACGAGTGCGGATTGGGACAGGTTGTCGCCTACGTACAGGCTGGCGGTGGTGTCAGTGCCGTCAAAGGTAATGGTGATGGAACGGGGATTGGATGTTTGGACAAGTTCACAGTAGGCCACGACAGGAATATCGAACCGTTGCTTGGGGAGTACGTGAAGCTGATTAAGCACCACGTTAAATGGCAAACACCCACCGCAATTATCGCTTGGTTCAACTGCGCTCCTGTCGCCCCAACGTATCCCTGCCTCTTTGCACTGGCACGCAAACCCAGGCCACTCGGCCTCGGAAACGTGCAGGTAGATTTTGCCGTCCGCGAAGTCCTTGAAGGTGTGTTTCATGATTTGATTCCCGCCTCCTTTAGTGCCTCCCCAACCGGGTCGGCCTCAACTGCCGTGCACGGTTCCACGGACACCACGCGCCGAATCTCGGTACCAAACCCCCAACGCTTAAATGTGTCGGCCATGATGTCGGCCCGGTCGCAGGATGACCGCACGTAAGCGATTGCGCCGTTGTCCGCCGTCAGGCGGTAGTGGTAGGGGGCGGTCATGGGGTGGCCTCCCACTTTGCTGCCGCCTTGTCCCCCTCGCTGGGCTGCGAGGGCCAGCAGCGGTAGAAGCGGCCGTAGTTGCGCGGAGTGTCATCGTCGGCCGGCCAGAAACCGGCGCCGTCAGCGTCCTCGACAAATTTGTCACCGCTCTCCCCGGTAACCTTTCCGGTCGTGACGTCCGGGAAGAACTCTCGGAACTCGATGTACAGGTCGCTGCCCACCGGCAGCGCGCGGACCTCGGACAGGGTGTAGGGGGTCATGCTCATGGGGTTGCCTCCTTCCGGGCGTCGATCAATGCTTGTAGGTCGGTGTCCTGAATCAGCAGCTTGTGCCCGCCGTCGACCAGCGTGAACGCCTTGAGTTGTCCAGTGCGGATGTAGGCGTACACCTGGTCGCGGCTCGTCTGAAGCAATTCCGCCGCCTCGGCGACGCCGTAAACCCTGATTCCGGCCACCGCCTCCGTCAACTCGCGCACCCGGCGGATGAGCCACGCGACGTACTCGTGCTCCTGGGTCAGCAGGTCCCGCACTTCCTCGACCGTGGTGTCGCGCGGGAGCCGGGCTTGGGTTATGGCGCTGCGGGGCATGGGGGTGGGCCTCCTTTCCGGTCGAAGTGGGGCGGGGTTATAGGTCCATTGTCGTTTGGTTTACTACCAACTCCGTACCTTGAAACATGCTTACCTGTGCCTTGGCGCGTTCCAATCGTTCTGTTGCCGCCTTGAAATAGTCAGTGTCCAACTCAAACCCGACGTACCGAAACCCCATTTCATGGCACGCAATCAGGCTTGATGCGCTGCCAACGTGGGTGTCGAGTATCTTGTCGCCGGGCTTGGCGTAGTTGGTAAGTAGCCAGCGATAGAGGGCGATGGGCTTCTGAGTGGGGTGGATCTTGCCGTTCTCTAAAAGCACGCTGCGCCTAAACATTTTCGCCGGGCGCTGGATGCTGCACCAAGCAAACTCACACATTGCCAAGCTAAACTCTTGCGGCTGCTCCTTATCCCATACAATCAAGTTTTTGGTCGGCGGTAACGAGAAGTAATTGCCCCCCCATATGATCTGATTTTGAGAAACACGGAACAGTTCGTCAAAGTAGCTTTTATCCGGTATCACCGCATCCCACTTTTTCTTCTTGTGGGCTTGTCGAACTGGATTGTCGCTGATGCCTATCCCATACGGCGGATCGACAATCGCCAGTTCGAAGAACTTGTCCGGGAACTGCTTCATGCCGTCCATGCAGTCCATGTGGTAAAGGTGGTTCATGTCCAGCATGACGGGGCCTCCTTTCTTTCATCGTCTGCGGTCGGGTTAGGCGGGGCCATTGCGATACCGGTTTATGAAGTACACCTGCCCGCGCCCGAGAATCTTGGGTGTCAAGGTCAATCTGACCGTCCCGTCCGGGTTGGCGATTGACCGCTCCTTGATCTCCATCAGCCCCATTTCCATCGACCGCTGGGTGGGCATGTTGCGCTGGCTGCCCACGCTGCAAAGGAAGCCGTCCGCCCGGAGTCGTTCGAAAAGCCGATTCTGTCCGATCTCCACGCCGTTCTGCCGCATGAGCTTCGCCAGTTCGCCGACCAGGATAGATTGGCTGCTGGCCTCCACACTTTGGGCGAACAGCACCCGAGACGAATTTGCCTTGACCTCGGCTTCTAGCGCGATGCGCCGGGCGCGTTCGTCGCGCAGTTGGGTGAACGCAGCGATGGCAAGGTCGGGGTTTGCGAGAAGGTCCTCGGTTGCATACATGCCGGTGCGGCGGATGGAGGGGATTACGTCGTGTGTGACCCAGCGCTTGAAGGCGCGCGCTTCCGGCTTGCGGGAGCCGAGGACGAGGGTGTACAGGCCGGGCTCGGAAACGATGGCCACGTTGGGGTTTCCGCGATTACCCTCATTTGAAATGAGGGTAATGCTTTTCTCGTCGTCGTCCAGTCGGTCAAGCGCCTGCGTCGGATTCCCGATATCCAGCGCCTTGCATACATCTGCCGCCACGAACCACGGTTCGCCGTTGCGCACCATCGCGCGGACGGCTCCGAAGGTCTGATTCTCGAATACCTTGAGGTCGTTCACGGGGTTCCTCCTTCTGGCGGTTGGTTAGGCGGGCTGCTGCTGGTCGAAAAACTCGGTCGGGCTTGCGCCTATGGCGCTGCAAATCTCCACGAAGTCCTCGATCGAAATGCGGCGCTGACCGCTCAACATAAGCGATAACTTCGCGGGGCTGGACCCGAGTTTGGTTGCGATGTATTTGTACTTGATTCCGCTGGCATCGACGCGCTCCCTGATCTTCGCCCACATAGGCTTATACATTGTTTCACCTCCATTCCGGTATTCC
>CAZOMH010000672.1:0-2876 GCA_964580415.1 uncultured Nitrospirales bacterium | reverse complement strand
TACCCATGTAATACGCCATGAGAACAACAAGGGCTACGGCGGCATGTGCATCCGGCCCGACTCGGCCCGCAAACCCATGTTCTTTAACGCCGCCGGCGGTGCCATCGAGAAGGACATGCTGGAGCTGGCCACCCCCTGGGCGGACGTGTCCTATGCCACCCAAAAGGGCGGCGACCAATTGTCCGGCGTGGCCCTGTTTGAACATCCGTCCAATCCCGGCTATCCGCACCCCGGCTGGATTCTGCGCAAGTACGGCTTCCTCGGCCAGTCATGGCCGCACACGGCCAACCATGAAATGAAACCGGGTGACAAGGTGGAACTGCGCTACCGCATGCTCGTACACCGGGACGGCGCGGACAAAGCCGGCGTGGCCGCGGCGTTCGACCAGTACACCAAAGAAGCGACCGGAAAGTGACGCGGAACGCGCCGCGAAAAAGACCGACGAGAGGACCTTTGCAGTGCATCAGACTACGCACGTGGGAGTGACGGGAATCGCCAACGGGGGGAAGACCGTCTTTCTCACTTCACTGTTGTGGCAGTTGGCCGAATCCACCAACGACGATTTTCGCGTCGGCAGGCGCGTGCATATCGACGGGTGGCGCGAATTTCCGGTGGGAAAAGACCGCCGGGAGGACTTCGCTTTCCAGCGCTACCGCGAGGCGCTGGCCCGCCACCGCGAATGGCCGGAAAAGACGGCCGACTGCTCGCGTTTCGGCTGCGAATACAGCCGCTCGGACTGGAAGGTGTTCCGCCAGCGCCTGGTTCTGTTCGATTTCCCCGGCGAGCGCGTCGCCGATGCGGCCATTGCGGCTTTTCCGCAGTACGGCGACTGGTCGGAACACATGCTTCGCCATTGGAGCAATGACTCCGAATACCGTGAGGCCGTGGGGCCTTTCCTGGAGGCGGCCCGGCGGACAGGGGTCGGCGAGTCGGAACTGATCCCGGAGTACCGACGCACGCTGGCGCGGCTTATTCTGGGCTACAAACCCCTCGTTTCACCATCGGTGTTTCTGCTGGACCAAAACGGCAAAACACCGGAGGCGGACTGCATCGACACGCTGGCCGCGGAAAGGCGCTCGGGCCTTCCCGATGCGGAATTCTGCCCGCTGCCGGAACCCCTTCGGGCTCGTTTTCCCGAATTTGCCAAGCGTTACCAACAGTACCGCCACGACGTGGTGCTGCCCGTGTTCCACGAGCTTTCCCGGTGCAGCCGCCTCGTGGTTCTCATCGACCTCCCCTCGCTGCTGGCGGGAGGCGTGGGCCGCTACAACGATCACCGCCAGGTGCTTCTGGACCTGATCGACACGCTGCGCCCGGACACGTCCATCGGTGGCAGGCTGCGGCGCTTTTTCACCTACAATCCCATTGTTCTGGAGCGCGTGGCTTTTGTCGCCTCAAAGCTGGACCTCGTTCATCCCGACGATATCGAGAACGGCCGGGTCGAGTCATTGCTCCGGCAAATGACCGCGCGGGCCAAGGGCCAACTGAGGAGCGTGCGCTGCGACCTGTTTGCCTGTGCGGCATGCCAGTCCACCCGGCGCGGGTCCCGGCCGGGAACGCTGGTCGGCAAAACATGCCGCGACAATCCGGAACGCAGGGAGATGGAATTCACCGTCTCCCCCGTGCCTGAAACCTGGCCGCACGAGTGGGCCCCGGGCGAATACCGGTATCAGCACGTGTGGCCGCAGGCCCCCAAGAATTTTCAACTGCCGCCCGGCCACTTCGGGCTGGACCGCGTGTTTGACTACATTTCTAAATGACCCTTCCGAGAGGAGTGCCCGGCATTGAGCGTGACAGACGGAAAGAACGGCGCATCCAACGGCCCCCGCCGGCTTGGAGACCCGCTGGACATGCCGCCTCCGGCCAAGGGTGGCTCAAAAACGGCCCTTCGAGGAACCGAAAACAGCGGCCAACTCCGCAGCGGTGACCGGGGGCTGGGCCAGCCGAATTTCACGCCAACTGCGTCACGCCCCCTGACGGAGGGTGAACTGCTCCGGCACCAGGAGGAAGAGGAGCGCAGACTTCGGGAAGAGTTCAACCGCAAGCTGGAAACCCTCCGGGGAATGAACGAGTTTTGGGCCGTTCCCGACTGGATGCGGCGCATCATGACCGGCGCGCTGCTGGTCGGCGCGTCAGTGCTGGGATTGCTCGTAACCGTCGAACTGAGCCGCTTCATTTCCACTTTTGCATCCCTGCCAACTCCCTTCAACTGGATTGGCGCCGCCGGTGCCGTGGTGTTCGGAGGCATCCTGCTGGGGGTGACGGGGTGGATGTTCTGGCAGCTTGCGCGGCTGAAACGATCCCCCGTCATCCGCCTGGACGCCATCACCGCGCTGGCCGAACGGGAAAAATGGCGGCAAATGGCCCAGAACCGCGCCGCAGAGGCGAAAGAACAGATATCCGCCTACCTCAAAGAATTCCCGCTGTCGGTTCAGGACCAGAAACGGTTGTTTGCGCTCGGAATGACCGCCCAAGAGTGCGCGGACATGGCAAAGACACGGGAACGGCTGCTGGAAAACGCGGTGCCAATGCCCCCGAAAGACTGGCTGTACGCATACCTGTCGCAGTTTCAGTCCATCCAGGACGAGGCGGCCAAACGGCGCATCCGCCAGTATGCGCTGCGTGTCGGCGCGGGCACGGCCACCTCTCCCCTCGCCGCCATCGACCAGATGATCATTTTGTATTCCAGCATGGCCCTGATCAAGGACCTGCTCTGCCTGTATCATTTGCGTCCCGCATTCGGCCAGGCGGGCCTGCTGCTGGCGCGTTCCATTCTGAACACCTACCTGAGCGGTCTTTTCGAGGGGCTGGCAGAAAATGCGGCGGACTCCGTCGCCGATTCGGTCCACCACATGACCGGCGAAATGACGGAGGCG
>CAZOMH010000671.1:0-2883 GCA_964580415.1 uncultured Nitrospirales bacterium | reverse complement strand
CACCGCACTTGAGGAATTGCGCGTGAAATCGGTCAAGCAGGTCGATGCGGCAGGCGGCAGACTCACCATCACCAGCTTTGTGCTCAAGGCACTGGCCGAGGCGCTCAAGCGCTTCCCCAAATTCAACGCCTCCGTGGACATGCAGGGGAACCAAGTGCTGCTCAAACAGTACTATAACATCGGCGTGGCCGTGGACACGCCGAACGGGCTGCTTGTTCCCGTGCTGCGTGATGTGGACAAGAAGAGTGTGGCACAGATATCGGTGGAACTGCCGGAATTGGCAAAGAAGGCGCGTGATCGCAAACTCACGCTGGACGACATGCAGGGCGGCACTTTCACCGTGAGCAATCTCGGCGGTTTGGGCGGCAGCGGTTTTACCCCCATCATCAATGCGCCCGAAGTGGCCATTCTTGGCATGTCCCGTTCCCAGATCGAGCCCGTTTGGAGCCATGGCCAGTTTGCGCCCCGGCTTATGCTCCCGCTGAGTCTGTCCTACGATCACCGTATTATTGACGGCGCCGAGGCAGCGCGCTTCATGCGCTGGCTGGCCGAGGTTATAGAACAGCCGTGGAAGCTTTTCTTGGAAGACTGACGGGATTGCCGCACGGAACCGCCTCAGTGTACGTGTCAGGACATACCGTCAGCAATGCGAAAAGGCCGGAGAAGAGACATTCGTCCACTGCCTGTGGTGGGCCCACCGCACTGCCGGGGGGGGCCTCCCGTCGGCTGAACCACGTCCAGGACAGGGTTCAACCCATGCCCGCAGGCAGGCGTCAGGCCTTTCTTTCGGCCGCGCGGCGCGCTTCAAGCACCTCGGCGACGCTTTCCTTCTTGCGGTATGCCATACCCTGCATGGATGCAACCAGTTCGCCCGCACCGTTGCGGATGGCAATGTCATATTCCGCAATCGGACCGGCGGCATGGCGCTCCGTGCCGGTGGCGGTCAGCAAATCGCCGGGATGCACCGCCTTGTAGTACGAAATACCGCAGTGAATGGCCACGGCGACCCTGCCCGCGGCGTTGGACGCCGCGGCATGGCAAAAATCGGCAAGCGCAAACATTGCGGCACCGTGCGCAATGCCCACACCGTTCAGGTGCCGCCCGTCAACGGGCATCTCGACAACGGCGCGGCCGGGGCTTATCTCCACAATGCGCATGCCCATGTTCACCGCAACGGCGTCCCCGGCAAAGTATTCTCGAAGCGTTTCTTCCATGATGCTATTCCTCATCCGCGAATTTATGATACCAAACCATCAGACACAGATAGGCGAGCATGCACAGCACGGGCACGATGATGACACCCCAGGTCGGATTGTGCACGTGACTCGGCCCCACCCCGTAGTCCACCGTAAGCGGGCCCGCTTTGTCATGCGAGAAGAAGATGCTGAAAGACGAGCCGAGCAGGCCGTGAATGAACCCCAGCGCGACCAGGTTCCGGTTGACGTCCTTCATGAAAACATAGGTGAGGAAGATGCCCAGCAGGAAGGTCACCATGACGAGGCCGTAGGAATTGATGTGGATCAGTCCAAAGCAGGAACCGCTTAGCGTGGCCACCAGCAGGCGTTTGCGGTCCTTGGCGAAGAAATGGCCGTACACCGCGCCGAAGCCCGCGAAGGCCACGGCGAAGCGGATGAGGTACTGGAAAGGAATCTGGTCACCGCCAAAGTGGATGCGCAAGGGCAGATAGACCAGCGGTGCGCCGATAAATGCGAAGCCCGCCGCGAAGGCCAGCGTCATGGGAACCCGTTTTTCGGGGGGCACGGCGTTCTTGGGCGAGGTGGCCGGGCCAAAGGCCTTGCGCAGGCGCGTGCCGAAGAAGGACGAGAACAGCAACTGCTGTACAAAGCCCCAAAAGACATAGCCGAACGCACCGATGGCGAAGGCGCGGAAGGTGAACCCGTCAAACGCCCCCGCGCCGCGCTGGGCCACCGCGCCGATCATGATCAGCGCCAGCAGCGGCAGCGCGATCTTCATGGCAGTGGCGAAAGCCGAGACGAAGTTGTCGTAGCGGATACCGAAGAGGACGAGGACCGCCGAGAGGAGACTGCCAAAGCCGAACACAAAAAAGAGACCGGGAAAGCCCTGCTTCGCGTCGCGCAGCATTTCAATCTTGTTGAAATTGAAGAACTTGGCCACCTCTGCCCATTGGCTGTAATTGAGCGCGTTGAGTGCAACGAACAGGGCCAGCATGATTGCACCCACCGTAAGACGCTTCGCCGGACTGCCGTCGCGCAACGAACGCCACAGCGCCCAGGGACTGCCAAGCCCCCACGAGGACAGCGTGTCGCCGTGCATGAACGGGCTGACCAGCAGCAGATAGCACGAACCCGCCACCAGCATGAGCGTGGAGAGCGTCTCCGCCCACTTCATCCCGCCCATAATACCGGCCGAATACTGCACGACCCACAGTGCCGCCAGCACAAAAATCATGATCGACAGACCCTCGACCAGATTGTAGGCGCGTGATTTCTTCTCCCACTCCAGGTCCCCCGCCGTATTGGCCAAAAGCACCGCCCCCGGCGGGACCGATGCTTTTTCGGACGGTTCGAACCAACCGTCCTCTGTTCTGACATAGCCTTTGCTGCCTTGCACCGTGTTCACTTGATACTTCTCCGGGATTTTGGTTTCACGGGAATGCCCCAGTATAGATCAACCGCGGGCGGAGCATGTAAACATGTAGGACCCATTGCGGGGGCGGTCGGTTTCGCAGTAGAATGCATTTAAGTGATGAAGTGTGGAAAGGTGCCGGACAGCAACAGGAGGAACAGCCCATGCAGTGCCCAAATCGCAAATGCGGCGCAACGGTCGATGAAGGGACGCAAATCTGCCCGCAATGCGGAGTGGACCCGGGTACTTCCAAAACATCCGGCCCGAACGGTCCGA
>CAZOMH010000670.1:0-2896 GCA_964580415.1 uncultured Nitrospirales bacterium | reverse complement strand
CTTTTGGAAAATCCGATGAACACCGCACAACCTTACACGCTGCCCTCTGGAGAACTGTTTATGCGCCCCGTCAACGTATTCATGATGGCGTTTTTATTGGTGATGAGCACAGGGGCCGCCTTTGCGGAGACGCCCCTGAAAGTGTTGTTTATCGGCAACAGCCAGATGCAAGTTTACGACGTGCCCCGAATGGTCGAGAGCCTGTCACAATCCGCGCCCGCTGACCGTCCGCGGATCGAGAGCGGTCAGGCCCTGCTCGGGGGAAAGGGCTTGAAGGGATACTGGGAGGCCGGCGAAGGGATAGGGACCCCGCGCGCCATGATCGCGGCGGACAAATGGGATTATGTGGTCATCCAGGAAATTTACTGCGCAAAGGAAGCGGAATTTGAAGAATACGCGGCGCTGTTTGATGCATGGATCAGGAAAAACGGGTCTAAAACGATCCTGTTTGCCACCGCCAATGCGTCCCAATACTACAGCGCTTCGTTGAAGTATCCCGACTCGTTTGAAAAATTAAACGATATGCAGATCGCGTTCGGTAAGAAAAGGGGAATTCCCGTCGCGGCCGCCGGGTATGCCTGGATGAAATATCTCGGCCCGAACCCCGCCGAGGCAAAAATATTGGACCTTTACCACGCGGACAAGGGGCATCCCGGCCAAAAAGGCACCTACATTTACGCCTGTCTCCTTTACGCGTGCATAACCGGGGGCAGTCCTGCAGGCCTGACAAGTGAATTTAATGATGCGCGGTTTTGCCGCAAGGCTCCCCCGAACGGCATCGTGATTGCAAAAGGAGAGGCCGCTCAGATGCAAAAGGCAGCCTGGGAACAGTATCGGGAAAGCACTCAAGAGAAGCCGTGACATTAGATTCGGCATGGGGTCGGGCGTACGAAGGAGAAAAAACCAATGATGCGAAAGATCATGATGCTGTGCGTGCCCGCGCTCAGCCTGGGCTGGAACGCTGCGGCCAAACCCATGGCCGTTCGGGCGAAGGTTGACGGCAACGCGCTGAAGCTGGACAACGGGCTGGTTCAGGCCTCCTGGACGCTGAAACAAGACGGCCTGACGATGGACGCGTTTAAGGACGGGGCCCGGGGCATCGCCCTTTCGCCCGCGATGCCGGCGTTCTCCTTGACGTTGGGCGACGGCTCGGTTCTGACTCCGGGAACGCTGAAGCCGGCAGGGGTGCCCAAGGTGGTCGGGCTGGCCGCCGATCCCAAGGCGGGCATCTGTTCCGAGCGGGTTTCCGGGAAGGCGATTGAGGTGCCGTACGTGTGTCCCGGTAAAGAGCTTGCTCTGACTTGGCGAGCCATTCTCCGGGAAGGGTCGGCCTATATCCGTCAGGAAATCGTCCTCCTGCCGGGCACGGGCACGCTGGCTGTGCGCAAGCTCACACTCATCGACATGGAACTCCCCGGCGCCAAGGTCAACGGGGAGGTCCGCGGGTCGCCGGTGACCACCGATCAGGTTTTTCTCGCCATCGAATTCCCGACCGCCGTTTCCACCGTGGACGTGTCCCGGGTTGAATGCAGCTATACCCGCGGGGTCGCGCTGCCGGCCCGGCAGCCCCACGCCGTTTCCTCGGTCATGGGCGCGGCCGGCAAAGGCCAGCTCCGCCGCGCCTTCCTGCACTACCTGGAGCGGGAACGCGCGTATGCCTACCGCCCATTTCCCCATTACAACTCCTGGTACCACCTCAATATTGCCCGGCCCGAAGTCCGGATGACCGATGCCGAGGCGCTGAAGGCCATCCGGGACATCGGAACCGAATTGACGGTCAAGCGCGGCGTGACACTCAGCTCCTATGTGATGGACGACGGTTGGGATTCGCACGAGAAGGTGTGGGCTTTCCACGATCAGTTCCCGCAGGGGTTTGCCAACATCGCCAAGCGGGCCGGCCAGTATCATTCCGGGATCGGCTTGTGGATGTCGCCGTTCGGGGGGTACGGGCCCGAAAAGAGCGCCCGTCTTGTGAACGGGCAGAAGGCCGGGTTCGAGGTGAACGCCAACGGCTTCTCCATGGCCGGCACGAAGTATCAGACCCATTTCCTCAACACCGCGCTGCACATGATCCGGGACTACCGCGTCAACTTTTTCAAGTTTGACGGGATGGGGGGCGGCAACTTCACGTCCGGCGGCGACAGCGCCTATGTCAACGACATGGATGCCATCTTCAATGTGGTCCTGAGCGCGATCCGCAAGGTTCAGCCGGACACCTACATCAGCGCGACCGTGGGCACCTGGCCCTCTCCCTTCTGGCTGCGTTTTGCCGACTCCGTTTGGCGGCAGGGGAATGACACCGGCTTCGCCGGACAGGGGAATGGCCGTGAGCGCTGGATCACGTACCGGGACGCCATGGTGCTTGACCGTGTTGTCAGGCGCGGGCCGCTCTATCCGCTCAACGCGCTCATGAATGGCGGGTTCATTGTCGGCGAGCGCGGGGATCCCGCCAAAATGGAACGCGACGAAGGCTCGGTCCGGAACGAGATCCGCTCGTTTTTCGGCTCAGGAACCAGTCTGCAGGAACTCTATATCGCGCCGCACCTGCTGACTCCGGCCATGTGGGATAGCCTGGCGGAGTCCATCACATGGGCCAAGCGGAACGCGGACAGCCTCGCGGATGTCCACTGGATCGGGGGCGATCCGCAACGGCTTCACGTGTACGGGTATGCCTCGTGGAGGCCGGGCAAGGGAACGGTGTGTTTGCGCAACCCGTCCGACCAAGAGCGCGCCTTCACGCTCGATATCGGTTCCGCCTTGGAGCTGCCGTCCGGAGAGCCCAAGGCCTGGCGGCTGCGATCGCCCTATAAGGACCAGTCCGTGCAGGAACTGGCCTCAGAGGCGGGAAGCCCCAGAGAGATTCGCCTGCATCCGTTCGAGGTGCTGGTCTTTGATT
>CAZOMH010000669.1:0-2903 GCA_964580415.1 uncultured Nitrospirales bacterium | reverse complement strand
GGTGCCGGTGATTGTGGACACCAACCCGCGCACGATGAACCTTGACCTGGAGGCGTTCAAGAAGGCGATTACGCCGAAGACGCGCGCCGTGCTCGCCGTCCACTGGTACGGCATGCCCTGCGACATGGAGGATATCTGCGCCATTGCGAAGGAGCACGACATTATCGTGCTCGAGGACGCCAGCCACGCGCACGGCGCGAAGATTAAGGACACGTACATCGGCAACTGGGGCCGCATGGCCGGGTTCAGCCTGCAGTCCACCAAGCCGCTGCCGGCCATCGAGGGCGGCATCGGCATGTATCAGGACCGGGGCGACTACGAGCGGGCCGTCACCTACGGCAATTACGACCTGCCGAACAGCTTTCCGGAGGACAGCCCCTACCGCAAGTACCAGGGCACGGCCTTCGGGTCCAAGCTGCGCATACACCCGGTCGCGGCCATTCTTGCGCGCATTCAACTCCGCGATTTGGAAAAGCGCAACGCCGAGGGCGTGGCGCAGATCAAGAAGCTCAACGAGCGCATCACCCAGCTTCCGGGCCTCACGGCGCAGTACGCCGCCCCCGGCGTCAGCCGCGTGTTCTATTCGCGCAACTTCCTGTTCATCGACGAGAAGCAGGCGGGCATGCCCCGCGACAAGGTTGTGGAGGCGCTCAAGGCGGAGGGAGTGGACGTGGCGGCATACGGCTGGAAGCTGCTGCACGAGTATCCCATCTTCTCGGAAGACAAATGGTGGCGCCACATGCCCGTGCTGCCCAGGGAAGTGCCCGGCTGCGACGAGGTCAACCGCAAGACACTCTCCCTGCCCTACTTCACGTCGGCCCAGCCCGAACTGGTTGAACAGTATGCCGCCGCCTTCGAAAAGGTCTGGGCGCACAAGGACAGTCTCGGCAAAGCGTGATGCGCGCATTGGCGGGGTGCCCGAAGCGAAACGCAGCAGAGCGCATCGGTCTGTTTTACCGGGCCGCCAGGGATGCCCCCGCCTTCGCGGGAGTGACAGGCGGTGCCGGACGGCGCGCTCCGCTCAGAACCACTCCGGCTTGAAATCGAGCGCAGTGCGCTCGTTGGCGACGAGCATCTGTGCGGTGGCAATGCCGTGGGGCGCGTTGTACCCGGCATAACAGCGGGCGGTCTCGATCCTGCCCCGGTAGAAGTTCTCCTCGGCGCTGCCCGCGTCGAGCGCCTTCTGTGCCACAACGGCCTGCATGAGCAACTGCCATGAGACCGCAAGCTGCGAGAACATTTCAAGGTACGCCGTGGCGTTGCAGAGGTACTGGTCTATCTGTCCCGACAGGCCGAGCATGCCCAGGTGCATTGTCGCCTGAACCACCTCGTTCCGGAGCAACTCGATCTTTTCCGCCAAATCCCGGAGCGGCGCGAGTTCTTTCGCCTCGGCGATTGTCTTGGACACCTCCGTGTTGAGCGCCTGCAGCGCCATGCCGCCCTTCATGGGCACCTTGCGCCCGAGCAGGTCGAGCGCCTGAATGCCGTTTGCGCCTTCATAGATGGAGAACACCTTGCAGTCGCGCAGCATTTGCGCCACCGGGTATTCCTCGGAGTAGCCCGAGCCGCCATGGCACTGGATCGCGAGGCGGATGGATTCAAACGCGGCGTCGGAGCCGTAGGCCTTGCAGCACGGGGTAAGCATCTCGAGGATCAGGTGCAGGCGCTGCTGCTCCCCTGGGTCCGTGACCGCGCGTTCCTGGTCATGCACGCGCGCGCAATAGAGGAACAGGCCCAGGCAGCCCTCCACCACGGCCCGCTGCTTCAGCAGCATGAGCCGCACGTCGGAATGTTCGATGATGGGAATCTGCGGCTCGAGCGGGTCCCTGCTGGCGGCGTTGCGCCCCTGCAGCCGGGTCCGCGCGTATTCGAGCGCGCAATTGTAGGCGGCCGAGGCCACGCCGACGGCCTGCATGCCCGTGAACACGCGCGCCATGTTCATCAGCTCGAACATGTACTTGAGGCCGTGGTTCTCCCCGCCGACAAGCCATGCGCGGCAGTCGCCCTTGTCGCCGAAGGCCAGCGACGCCGTGGCCGATCCGTTGAGCCCCATCTTGTGCTCTATGCCCGTGGTGGTCACATCGTTCCATTCGCCGATGCTGCCCTCGCCGTTGACGCGGTATTTGGGCACGATAAACAGGCTCAGCCCCTTGATGCCCGGAGGCGCGCCTTCGGTGCGCGCCAGCACGGCGTGAATGATGTTCTCCGTAAGGTCATGGTCGCCGCCCGAGATGAAACGCTTGTTTCCGCGCATCAGGTAGTAGTCGCCGTCGGGCGATTTGGACGCCGTGGTCGTCATGTCGCCCACCGACGTGCCGATGTCCGGCTCGGTCAGCACCATGGTGCCCGCGTATTGTCCGGCGAACAGCCTGCCCATGTACTTGTCCTGAAGCTCCTTTGAGCCGAAGGACTTGAGCAGGTGCGCGGTGCCGTAGGTCAGCCCAAGGTACATGGCCGCCGAGGTGTTGCCGCAGTTGAACAGAAAACAGGCCAGCGCGTGTATGGTAATCGGGAACTGCTGTCCGCCGTCGTCATAGGGCTGGTTCGGCCCGATCCACCCGCCCTCGGCGCACTGTTTCCATATCCCGTGCATTGCCTTGGGCACGGTCACCTTCCTGCCGTCAAACTGCGCACCCTCCCGGTCAAACTCCTGATAGGAAGGCCAGAACACTTCATGGGCAAGCTGATAGGCCGTTTCCTCGGCCATGTCGAGCGTTTCCGGCGAATGGTCCGCGTAGTAAGGATACTGGAGCAGTTCCTCTAGGTGGAGCACTTCGTGCAGCAGGAATTTTATCGTCCGCAGATCGGCCAGTTTGTCAGGCATGATATCAGCACCTTTCTAATGGTTAATCGACCGTCATTAAATCCCCCTTTGAAAGGGGCAGCCGCATGGCGGCGGGGGA
>CAZOMH010000668.1:0-2911 GCA_964580415.1 uncultured Nitrospirales bacterium | reverse complement strand
AGGCGGGGCCGCCCCCCTCCAGGGGGGACCTAAGACGGCGCACTTTCGCATGATGATTGTGGCCCCATCCCTCGTTCCCAAATTGCACTTGTCCCTGCACGCAGAGTTTATCCGCCTTGGCGGGTTGCGCTTTGGCTCATTGTTTACACCAACCCTCGCAGGCTAGAGTAGACCCGCAACAAACAAGACTCCCCAACAAGGAGAATCGTCATGCGCCCTTTGTCCCCGTCCCGCCTCTTGCCCGCCGCCTTCCTCATCCTCGCATTTGTCCCCATTGCCGGTGCCGACGAATACACCGCCGTCGATCACCAGCGCCAGACCGTATACCACTCGCCGCAGTCGCCGGGCTACACCTGCTGGGTCGGCGCATGGACCATGCCCGACAACAGCATCATGCTGACCTTCACCCAGGCCACCGGTCCCGTTGATGGACGCCCCAAAGCACCCGAAGACGTGCAAAAGAGACTCGACTGGCCGCCCCCCGGACGCCCCGACTACGACATGACCGGACTCGACCTGCGCAACGTCCACCTGCGCTCCGCCGACGCCGGAAAGACCTGGGAACAGGTCAGCGCCGACGCCTTCACATCCTGCATGAACGGCGTCACCGGCGAGGCCGAGACCGCCCTGCCCGACGGCACGATACTGCGCGGCGTCTGCGGACAGTACCTGCCCTACAATCCCGAACTCCCCAAGACGGGTTACCTGGAGCGTTCCACCGACGGTTCCAAGACTTGGGGCAAGCCCGAAGTCCTGCTCGACCCGGCCAAGTACTCCACCTTTCCAAAACGGGTCCGCATGCTGCGCGACGGACGCGTCATGGTCATCGGCGGGGTCGCGGCCATCCCCGCCGACAGCCGCAACCGCGAAGCCTACTGCGACATGTTTGAGCCGCTGCTCCTAGTCTCCAAAGACGCGGGCAAGACCTGGTCCGAACCCATCCCCGTGGTCCCCGCCGAATACCGCGGCCGCTGGGGCGGCGAAGAATACGACGCCGCTGAACTGCCCAACGGCGACCTGCTCTGCGTCTTCCGCCGCAGGGTCAACGAAGCCAAGACCGAAGCCCGCTGGCAGGGCGTGCTCAAGAAAGCCGGCGACACCTGGACCGTCGGCGAAGTCGGCCCCGCACCCTTCCCGCACAGCGGCCATCCCGAACTCCTCGCCACCCAGGAAGGCCCCATCCTCCACATCGCCACCAGCGGCATCCACTACACCACCGACGCCGGCAAGACCTGGCAGCAGTTGGATATCCCCGGCACCGCCTACTATCCCCACGCCGTCCAGACAAAAGACGGCCAAGTATTCGTCTTCGCCCACATCGGCAGCGACGATGCCTACGGCAAAGCCGACCAGTCTATCGTCATGGACAGTTTTTGGTTGAAGAAGAACTGAACCGCAACTATGTAGGACAGCCGCCCCCGGCTGTCGCCCCCGCTTGCAGCCGCCCCCGACTGTCGACGCCTCGCCAGTGAACCGAATACAATGCTATGGTTGAGTATTGAAGGCGTGCAGCCAGTTCCCGGTTTTTTGCTCTCCTTTCGCTTCCTCAATTGACAAGACGTCCTTCTGTAGTTACAATGTAGTTATGAATGCATTGCGTTTTGAATGGGACCCCAGAAAGGCCCAGGCAAATCTCATAAAGCACGGCGTGTCCTTCGAGGAAGCGCGAAGTGTCTTCTTCGACGAGAAAGCAGTAGAGTTCTATGACGATGAACACGCGGAATGGGAGGACCGCTTTCTGCTTCTGGGGATAACAGTCTGTCGGACTTTGGCCAATTTTGCCGAAAAATCCTACATTCTGGTTGGTCGCAGTTGTTGATGATGTCA
Organism: uncultured Nitrospirales bacterium; assembly: GCA_964580415.1. Lineage (GTDB taxonomy): Bacteria > Hydrogenedentota > Hydrogenedentia > Hydrogenedentales > CAITNO01 > CAITNO01. The sequence continues at coordinate 1,084 of CAZOMH010000668.1, read as the reverse complement.
CACGAGGCTACTTGCTGAAGATCCTCGAGCAAAACAAGACGAATAGCTGCGCAAACAGCGGCACGTTGAAGGCCATTTTCTGAACCGTGTTCACCGGGTTACATCCGTGTAGGAAAAAATCCAAAGTCCGACAGACTGATAAGCTCAGAAGCGCGACTGTTGCTGGTCTGCCACTGCCACCGTGAAGACGAGAACATTATCCGCCTCATTTCCGCACGCAAGGCGACTCAGACAGAATCGCGCTATTACCGGAGAACCTGACATGAAAAGAGAATACGACCTTTCGTTGATGAAATCGCGGAAGAATCCCTATGCGCCCCGGCTGAAGAAACAGATGACGCTTCGTCTTGACCCGGATGTGATCGCCTACTTCAAGGCGCAGTCCGCGGAGCATGGAATTCCCTACCAGACGCTTATCAACCTGTATCTGCGCGACTGCATGGCCAGCCATCGCACCTTGAACATGACCTGGACGCCCTGAAAGGCCCTCTTGCCTCTCTGCGTTCTTTGCGTTCTTTGTGGTCAACTCTTTTGTGATTCAAACCGCATAGAACGCAGAGATCACAGAGCCAGGCACGACATAACCGACGTCTTCATTCCCAGCCTTTTTCCGTGCAATTCCGTGTGTTCCGTGGTTAATGTCTTTACGTTGCTTGCCCCTGTTCCTATCAATTCTTCGTGCCTTCCACCGCCAGTACCGGCGCATCCGCCTTCAGCGTCACCGGATTCGCCAGCGGCGCACACGCCACCAAGTCCGTCCAGTTGCCTTCCGGCAGATTCACCTGCGCGTCGGCCTTCCGATAATTCACCAGATTCACAACACGCCGCCCGTCCACAGTTGCCGTACGCCACTCCACACCCCAGGGCAGTTTGCCTTCCGGCGTCTTCACGACCAGCTCCGGTCCCAGCCCGCGCACCTGCAATTGCTCCATCAGCGCATCGCGCAACATCTCTATCTGGCTCTCTTTCCGCGTCTCCAGCACCGCCGAGAATGGGGGAGGGGCCGCGTCGTGTCCGTATTCATCCTTCACCAGATTCACGGGCCCATAGGCCAGCACCGTCTTGCCGGCCTCCGCAAACGTGC
>CAZOMH010000667.1:0-2913 GCA_964580415.1 uncultured Nitrospirales bacterium | reverse complement strand
TATCCTCACGGCGCACGTTGACCCGGAGCATTTGGAAACGATCCGCCGCAACTGGCCCTTCCTGCGCGACCGCCGCATCGACGCATACGGTGAGATCACGCTGCGCTGGCGGGACGAGGCATGACGGCCCCGGCCCCCGTGCGCCTGCCCGCGGAGTGGGAGCCGCAGGCGGCCGTGCACATTGCATGGCCGGCCAACGCGGCCGACTGGCCGGGCAAGTTCGCGCCCATCCCCTGGGTCATCACCGAGATCATCCGGCAGATACTCCCGGTCACGCGGGTGCGCCTGCTGGCCAAGTATGACCGTCACGTCGTGGAGGCGGCCCGCTGCCTCAAGCGCGCCGGGCTCGATTCGGAACGGGTTGAGATCATCGAGTTCCCCATCGACCGCGGCTGGATGCGGGACATCTCCCCCGCATTCGTCGCCAAGGCGAACGGCAGCGGTCAGGCCGTTGGTTTCCGCTTTACCGGCTGGGCCAAGTACGACAACCACAAACTCGACGCCAAGTGGCCGCCGCGATGCGCGCGGCATTTGGGCCTGCCGCTGGAAAAGCCGGAATGGCGCGGCCGGCATGTGGTGCTGGAGGGCGGCGGCATCGACGGCAACGGCGCGGGCACGCTGCTCACCACGGAGGAGTGCCTGCTCGATCCGCACACCCAAATCCGCAACCAGGGCTTCACCCGCGAAGACTACGAGGGTCTGTTCGCGCAGTATCTCGGCATCAAGCGGGTCGTCTGGCTCGGCAGGGGAATCGCGGGCGACGACACCCATGGCCATGTGGACGACCTGTGCCGCTTCGTCAACAAGAACACCGTGCTGCTTTGCCGCGAGAAGAACGCCGACGACGCGAACCATGCCCCGCTGGAGGAAAACCGCGAACGCCTGCAGGGCGAGAAACTGAACGTCATCGAACTGCCCATGCCCGCGCCGGTGGTGTTCGATGGCATGCGCCTGCCCGCGAGCTACGCCAATTTCCTCATCACCAACGGCCGGGTCATCGTGCCCACCTTCAACGATCCCAATGACCGCATCGCGCTCGGCATCATTGCCGAGGCGTTCCCCGGACATACGGTCCTGGGCGTGCATGCCGTCGACCTGGTGTGGGGTTTGGGCACGGTGCATTGCCTGACGCACGAGGAACCACAGTTTAATCGGTAATACCCGGCACGCGCCGACTCAGGTCCCCCCTTGAGGGGGGTGCCACGGAGTGGCGGGGGGTGTGGCATTGCACATAGACGCGGGGAGCATACACCCCCCGGCCCTTCGGGCCACCCCCCTCAAGGGGGGACCTAAGGCAACACCCCGGCCCTGCGGGCCATCCGCCTTCGCCAGGAAGCTTCGCCGGGACAGGCCACCCTCAAGGGGGGCCAAGACGGCCGCGCCCGCTGGTCGGTGTTTCAAAATCCATGGAGGGTCTTGCGATGAAACGAATGCTTTGCCTGCTAACCCTGTGCCTGTCGGCGGGCTGGATCGCTGCGGCAAACGACAACGACGCGCTCTCTGTCGCGGGCGAATGGCGCTTTCGCATGGACCCGGACAACAGGGGGCTGACCGAGGGATGGCCGGCAGACGGCATCTCGGGCGACACGGTGAACCTGCCGGGCTCGATGGATGAGAACGGCAAGGGTATCCCCAATGAGAAACGCCATGTCGAGTATCTCAGCCGACTCCACGAATATGTCGGTGCGGCATGGTACGAGCGCGACGTGACCATCCCGCCCGAATGGGCGGGGAAACGCATCACCCTCTACCTGGAACGGGTACACTGGGAGTCGCGGGTGTGGGTGGACGGCAAATTCCTCGGAACGCAGGACAGCCTTTGCACGCCGCAGGTTCATGATTTGACCATGTCGCTCAAACCCGGCAACCACCGCATCACGCTGTGCGTGGACAACCGGGTGAAGTTTTACGTCGGCATGAACGCCCACTCGATCACCGAGCACACCCAGACCAACTGGAACGGCGTGATCGGCCGCATGATGCTCCTCGCCACCGACCCCGTATACATCGACAGCGTTCAGGCTTATCCAAACGCCGCGGACCACACGGTGAGGGTTAAGGCGCGCGTGGTGAACACGACTGATCGCGAGGCCGTGGGACAACTTAAGGCGCGCTGTACCGCGACGGGACACTTCCCCTCATCCGCCTACAATGAGGGCGTCTCACCCAAGGAGGCGGAACGCCATGCCTATCAGAGCACTGCCGTCACCGTTGCGGCCAACGGGAGTTCAGACGCAGAGTTCACCATAGCCATTTCGCCGGACGTGCCGCTGTGGGGCGACAACCCTGTGTCCACGGGCGATGACAAGAATCTGGCGGGTGCCGGCGCGCTCAACGGACTCGAAGTCGTGCTTTCCGCCAAGGCGGGCGGACGGAGCATGACAGACCTCAACGGCACCGTCTTTGCCCTTCGCGATATCGGCCGCAACGGCACGCAGCTGACGCTGAACGGCAAGCCCTACTTCGTGCGCGGCAATTTGGAGTGCTGCATCTTCCCGCTGACCGCACACCCGCCGATGGACGTGAAGTCATGGCACCAATTGCTTCTCACCGAAAAGTCCTACGGCGTGAACCATATCCGCTTCCACTCGTGGTGTCCGCCCGAGGCGGCCTTCCTTGCCGCGGACTTGTTGGGCATGACTTTCCACATCGAGACACCGGTGTGGACCGAACTGGGCACGCACGCCGACACGGATGAGTACATCCGCACCGAGAGCGAGCGCATTTTGGACACCTATGGCAACCACCCCTCGTTCTGCTTCCTGGCCACGGGCAACGAGCCGTCGGGCAAGAACATGAACGCGTTTCTTACCGACATCATTGCGCGGTGGAAGGTGAAGGATCCGCGCCACCTCTACACCACCTGTGCCGGCTGGCCCGAATTGGATGTGAGCGATTACCACGTGCTGCCCG
>CAZOMH010000666.1:0-2915 GCA_964580415.1 uncultured Nitrospirales bacterium | reverse complement strand
TCTATTGAAGGGGACCGTAATGCAGTCATTTCGAAACGCATCCGTGGGACGGGGGAGGAGCGAGGTTCTGCGGGCACGGTGGTTGTCGGTGGTATTCATTGCCGGGCTCCTTCTGGTCGGAGTGGCACTGGTCTATCCCGGCAGCGCCTGGGCAGGAGATGGGGCCCAAACCAGTTCAACCCGCATAGACAGCAATGCGGGATTTCTGGGGGGAATCGCCTGGACGCGTCCGCCCGACCAGTTGACAAAAGAGGAGCTTGCGGCGGCTTATCAGTCGTTGACGGGACAGGTGGAGACACTTCAGAACGCGGATGGCGCCAAGAGGCTGGTGCAAACGAAAGCGTTTGGGAACAAGAGAACCGCGGCGACCCCCTCTGAACGCATACAAGTGAAAGCCAATAAGGCGGATGCGCTTGTCTTTCAAGTCGTCTATGCGGATGGGGCCGGAGAGGGATTTAACGATGCCACCACGGGTACCCTGCGCCGGGCGGCCCTTGAGGCCGCGCTCACAAGGTGGTCCGAAGTGCTTAAAGGGAGCGTGCCCGTGGTCATTTCCGCCACACTGGACCCCCTGGACGAAAACGTTCTCGGTTCCTGTGGTCCTTCCGGGATGTACAGCGACATCCCGAGTCTTCCCAAGACAGCGACCTGGTACACCTGCGCCCAGGCTGACCAGTTTACCGGGTCGGATTTGGACCCGTCTCTCCCGGACATAATAGTCCAGTTCAGCAGCGATTTTGATTTCTACTTTGGTACGGACGGCAATGCGGGGGGGCTTCCCGATTTTTACACCATCCTGCTTCATGAGATTGCCCACGGCCTTGGCTTCTTGGACATGCTGGAACGCGATTCCGCGGGGTTGCCCACCACCGGCGGATTCTATGAAGGTCTTCCAGCCATTTTTGATCGCTGTCTTCAAAGCGGCATCGTGGCCTATACGGGACTGACCAATGCACAACGACTTGCTGCGGTCACGGGCGGCGACCTTTGGTGGGACGCCTCCAACGTCGTGACGGTACACGGCGCGCTGGTAAAGATGTACGCCCCGAATCCGTTTGAGCCGGGTTCCAGCATTTCCCACTGGGACACTTCCAACATGCCGAACCTCCTGATGGAACCGGTTTATACGGGCGTCATGCACACTATTGATGCGGAGAGCCGTGCCGCATTTGCGGATATGGGCTGGACCGTGACCAGCGCCGCCGGGGTTGGCTCGGTCAAAGTGACCCTGCTCCCGGCAGAAGCGGCCACTGCCGGCGGCCAATGGCAATTGGACGGGGGGACGTGGCGGAACAGCGGCGTCACTATTTCCAACATTGAAGCGGGGCCGCACACGCTTGCCTTCAAGGATGTCGCCGGATGGACCATTCCTTCCAGCCAGAACATCACGGTTACGGCCAATCAGGCGTCCTATTTTTCGGCCACCTATACGTCCGCGTCAATTCCCGGTTCACTCAAAGTAACACTTCTCCCGGCAGGGGCGGTGAGCGCCGGGGCGCAGTGGCAGGTGGACGGCGGCGGTTGGCAGGACAGCGATGCCACCGTGAGCGGCTTGACAGCGGGAAATCACACCATATCCTTCAAGGCGGTTGCCGGATACTCCACGCCCGCAAACCAGTCGGTTGCCATCGCCGAAGGCGAGGCCGCCGCGGCAACCGGCACCTATACGGCGGTGGTTCCGGATGTTGCGGGCATGACCCGTTCCCAGGCGGAGTCGGCCATCATTGCCGCCGGTTACACAGTAGGCGCCATTTCCTGGCAAAGTCACCTGACGGTTTCCGCAGGACAGGTCGTCAGTCAGAATCCCGCGGCCGGGTCCGCCAGTGCGGCCGGGACCGCTGTCAATATCTCCCTTTCGCGGGGAACCTGCACGGGAACACTCACCACTCCGGTGAGCAACACCGTAACGCTCCTGCCGGTCACGCTGCACTGGACCATCGCCGGCACCTGCGCGCCCCTGGAACTGTATTTCTCCGATCCCCAGGACGGCACGTCAGTGAAGGTGGTGGACGTGGACGGGGCCACCAGTTACACATTGACCAAAGCGGTATGGGACCAATTGTCCCAGGACATGAATTTGGACGGTGCGGTGGTCTGGACTTTGGGCGAAAACGCTGACGCCGAGCTGGCTGTTCCGGTCAGCGTGTCGCATGTGCTCAATGTGCTTGAGTCGGTCAGCGTGCCCGGTGTGGTGGGACTGGCCCAGTCGGTTGCGGCAACGTCCATTACCGGCGCGGGACTCGCGGTGGGCACCGTGACCGAACAGGAGAGCACAGCCGTTGCCGCCGGGCAGGTAATCAGCCAGAATCCCGCGGGCGGAACCACGGTTGCCGCAGGCAGCGCAGTGAACCTGGTGATTGCCAAACAGCCAACCACGGGCTCTCTCACGGTGACTGTCACGCCCGCCGAGGCGGTGACGGCCGGGGCGCAATGGCAGATGGACGGCGGAGACTGGCGGTCAAGCGGCGCCACACTGACCACGGTTGCCGCCGGCCAGCATACGGTCGGTTTCAAGACGGTTGCGGATTGGACGGCACCCCAGTCTTCCGTGACCAACGTCGTTGCCGGTCAGACGCAGACGGTCCAGGCGGTGTATGTCAAGATTACCGGCACATCGGACAACGAACAGGTGCTGCTGGAAGACTTTGACTCTGCCGACGCCAACGGTGACGGCAGCCTCAGCTATCCGGAGGCCCAGACGGTCGTTCCGTCACTGACCACGGCCGAATACACCGCACTCGATGCCGATGGTGACGGGGTCTTGTCCATGGAAGATTTGGGCGGCACATCCGTCAGTTCGGGGTGTAATTGTGCCGGAACCAAGAGTCTCGGCGGGCTATGGCAGCGCTTGGGCGACCTCTTCCTGGCCGGATTGAGCCTCTTTGCCCTGCTGGCGATTGCCCCCGGCATGACGC
>CAZOMH010000665.1:0-2917 GCA_964580415.1 uncultured Nitrospirales bacterium | reverse complement strand
AAATGCACAAGTGGAAGACTTCCGTGGTGCTCGTCATTCCGCCTCCAGGAACCGTCACGCCGTACCCGACCGCAGTGTCCGGAGGGAATCAGGACTGCGACTGGTTGCAGGAGCGCGCGTCAGTTAGGGATTAAAGGTAACAGCGCTTTGGCGCTGTGCCTGCTTGAAAGACTTCCAAAGGGACCCGAAAGGGTCCCTTTTTTATGGGTGCGCCCGGCAGGGCGCACTCTCATTATGGCGGGCTTCGCTCTCCGGGTCGGCTGCGCCTGGATCCCGGGCAGGGCTGGCAAGCCGCTCCCACACTGGTGCGTGCGTTGAACCCAGGGGGATGAATTCAGCGGCAGCTCATGCTGAAATCTAAGATGCATTCCGCAGTGATGCCTCGCAGGGGGTGAAAATCAAACATCCCAGCCGAAGCCGGGATGTTTGAAAATGGGGAAGCCGGCGGTACTGCCTGATGAGAGCGTCCTGGGGGCGTTTCTTGTCTATTGTCCTTCCACGCGGAAATACTTCGCGGCGCCGTTGGTCACGGCATACGTGAAGCCGCGCACGCCATTTCCAAGATCCACCGGCGTAAGCCCTTCCACAACCTTGAACTCCCCGGCCACTGAGTCAGCCTGCAGCAAGCGGAAACTCTGCCATCCGCCTTCGCTCACAAACTTGATTGTTACCGCGCCCGGTGTCGTGGATGAAACCGCTGCTTCACATCGGATCAGCGTCGTGGGTGTGCGGATGAGATCCGCCAGACCTACAGACTCCTGGCCGGCCGTGTATATCGCCTTCACCTCCGAGTAATTCAACGCCCGCTTCCACAGCGCCAACTCATCGACAAACCCGACAAACGGGTTCCCTCCCGTGCCGCCTTCCCGCCCAATCCCGGCCACTTGCCCCGTCTTCACGTTTCCGGTCAGGCCGACCGGCGATGTTGAATCGCTGCCGGTGTGTATGTCCACCATCTGGCCATTCATGTAGATGATCGTCTGCCCCGCCGAAGGCAGAGCCGACCCCGAATAGGTCGCTGTGATCAGCAACCACTCGTTTGTCCGCAGTTGAGCTTCCGGGATGCCCGGCCGAGCGGCGTGTCCATTCACATCGGTCACTTTGAACCGCAATTCTTTGTTTGATTTATCCAGGTAGAGGACGTAGCAGTCGGTCGTGGAATCAAAAATGGACCCGTAGCCTGCTGACAACTGGCTCGGCAAAGCGGAAAGCTTCACCCAGATCGACAAGCTAACCCCGTTCGTATTGATATTCATGCTGTCATTGGAGGGCATGGTGACATAGGCGTTGGTGCCTTCCACCTTCAACGTGCCGCCCACGCGCGCCAGGCCGGTGCTAAACCAATGCGACGCGCCATCGTTGCGCGTAAGAGTAGCGTTGTTTGTCCCTCTGCTGTCGGTGACAACAGTCGCAAATGTGTTCTGCAGGCCGTCGTCCATCTTCCAATACGAAATCAGGCCGTCAGCCAATGCCACAGGCCCGTTGGTAACCGGCGTTTGGTAGTTCCTCACGGAGGCGGGATCGTTTGAAATGATGCCGTCCACCCCCATATCTATGAACGTCTTGATCTGCGGCCCGTCCACGGTCCAGACGAACAGGGAGAGATCTGCGTCGCGCACCATGGCGAGCATCTGCGCATTCACCCCCCCTTGTTCCCACGCCACCATTTGCGCCCCGGTATTCAGGATGTCTGTCAGGGTGGTGGCCGTAAACGTCCCGCTGCCCAGCGCTCCAAGCTTGAGGGTGGGCTCGATCTGGTGCAGGGACGTTAGAAAAGCCCAATCGAACGACTGGACCACGACCTTTGTTACCACGCCCAACCGCCGCAATTCGGCCGAATAAGCCGCGGCCGTCCCGCCCTTGTGCTCGATAAGCGGTATGGCCCCCGGCAGCGTATTCGTGATCATCTCCTCAAGTGTGGGGATCCGCTCGCCGGTAAATACGGTCGAAAACCACGACCCGGCATCGACCAGCTTCAGTTGGGCCACAGTCATGCTCGAGACACTGCCGGTGCCGTCTGTCGTGCGGTCCACCGTCCCGTCATGCATGATCACCAGAACATTATCCGCGCTCGGGCGGGCGTCGGTTTCCACAAGGTCTGCCTTCCCAAGGGCGGACTTGAAGCTCGCCACCGTGTTTTCCGGGGCATGCATCGAGTCCCCGCGATGGCCAATGCTTAGAACGGCTGCGGAAAGTCCGAAAGGCAGCAGAGCTGCCGAAAGAAGAATAGAGCGTAACAACATGTACAACCATGTCTCTCAGGAATCACACGGGAGTTCAAGCCCAATGCAGGCCCTTGAATGTTTATGCGTAACCGCGGCTGCGGTTCCTTCGCCTGGCCCGCCTCTTTCTCGCTCTTAGCCCCCTCCCGCCGTCCTTGCCCGGTAAAATAGCGGGCCTGTTCCCATGGTCTCCGTGAACACGATCGTTCCGTTTGTGTTCACCATGCTTGTTCCGGCGCTCCAATTCACAAGATTGGTCGAGCTTTCCAGCCGGTATTCCAGCCCAGGCTCGCCCGTAAGCGTAAACTCCGCGCTCGTGCCCGCCACATGTGTCCCGGTGAACTCCGGCACCCGGCTGAAATCCTGCAGAATATCGGCCATATATGCCGACCGGGCCACGGTCGATGTGATCGTTTCAAACGGGAATCCAAAGAATACGACTTTGCCGTTCCCGGCCCGGCCGTCATACCGCACCGCGCCCGCGCCCCCGCTGTAACCGGGATAACTGATCACGGCGCTTGCTCCGGCGCCAACCGGCGTGAGCGCATCCGGCGCTCCGACCCAGTATATTCCTTTGCTTCCGTCATCGAACGCGCCGGAACTGTCTCCCGCAAAGATTGACCCTGACACCGCCGAGAAGAAATGCACCCCGGAATTGTTCTGCGCATCCGTCGCGAGCACGGCATGCAACTGGT
>CAZOMH010000664.1:0-2917 GCA_964580415.1 uncultured Nitrospirales bacterium | reverse complement strand
TGTTCCATGGGCGGACATTGTGTGGATTTCGGGATGCATCGGTGTCGGCCTTCCGCTCCTGTGCGCGCCGCTGCTGATCCTGAACATCCGCAATTCGGGGCATTTGGGCGGGGGATTCTCGCAGCGGATACTGCGGATGCCGGTGGGCACGACGGCGGCGGTGACGGTGTCGATGCTGGTGCGGCTGACGGAGGTGATGGCGTTGTGCGCCGCGCTGTTTTTGACGATCCGGCTGACGGTGGGGGTGTGTCCGGACTGGCGCATGGTATTCATCGTCGGCATGGTGTACCTGCTGGCGCAGGCGGCGGACTGGGTGCGGGCACTGGCAACATGGCTTGTCTTTTTGCTGGCGGTGGCGGTGACCGCGCTGGTGCTGGAGCACACGGGGCAGTGGGTGTGGTGCTTTGACTTTCTGAACGCGATGAACCGCGCGGATGCGGTGATATTCATGGTGGGGTTTGCGGGCGTGGCCGGCGCCTGTTACGCGGTGTCGCTGGCGGCGGTAAACCGCACACGGCTGGGCTGGCGCATTGACCCGACCATGGGTGTGCCGGTCACGGAGACGCTGCGGCTGCACCGGCTGCAGGGCGTGGGAGTTTTCTCGTCGCCGCAGGCGGCGCAGTTCTGGTATGAGCTGCGTCGCACACGGCTGCTGCTTTTGCAGGTTGCCTTTCAACTGTGGGTATTGGGCACGCTGTCTTACTGGCTGTACACGCAATTTGCCCACCAGGGCCCGTATGAAACACTGCCGTCGAAACTTCAAGTACTTTCCAGTCCTGTCGTGACGGAACTGTTTCCGCTGCTGGCACTGCTGGTTGCTTCGGTGGCGTGGCGTTTGCAGACGTCGTGGATCGGCTGGCGCGAGAGCCGGCAGTTGGCAACGGGTTGGACGGCGCGGCATCCGGTGACGAAGGCGCAGGCGGCCCGGGCGCGGATGGCAGTGGCGGCATGCAACCTGGGGCTTGCGCTGGGTGCGATTGCCGTGCTGCACGTCACGACGTTCCTGCTGTGCGACAACGCGACGGTGCTGCGGCTGGTGGGCGACGCCTGGGGGTTGGGCGCGACCAGCCCGCGCGAGATTGCGGCGTTTCTGCTGGGGCCGGTGCTTTTGGCGGGGCTTGTGGCGTGGGTGATCATGCACCTGTCCACGGGGATGGCGGCCTATGCCATGGTCCTGTCGGCGGTGAAACTGGCGCATGACTACCTGCTGCTGGACGCGCGGTTCATCACCGGCAAAATCGAGCATCCGGTTGAGTTGGCGCTGGACCAGGGGTTCATGCTTGCGTTGACGCTGCTGTTTCCGGTAGTGCTGTATCTGGTCAGCCTGGCGGCGGTCCTGTTTCTGGGCAGGGTCCGGCTGCGCGCGGCACTCCTTTCGCTGGCGCTGTGGATCGGTCTGGCGCTGGCGCTGTATCCCTTTTCCATGACAGTGCCGGAAATGGAGGTTCCGACAGTTGCGGGATTCTGCCTGGGCATGGCGGCGCTGGCGGTGATGTGCTGGCCTAACACCGTGCTGCGGCATGGCGCTACGCTGCGCTCGGCACTGCGGCAGGAGAGCCCGGCACAGCATGCGCGCACGGCGGCGGCGGCGCCCATGGTCAGGCGCGTGGTTCAAGGCGCGCTGCTGGTGCTCTTTTGCGCGGGGGTGGCGTGGCTGCGGTGGCCGGCGGAACCGGCGGCGCAGCACATGCTCCGGCAGCAGGGCAATCCGTCAAACTTTACCGAGTTGAACGCCTCGTACAAGGAGGTTGCGCCGGAAAAAAACCTGGCGGTGAAATATGGGGAGGCCATATGGACTTCCCAGCGTTTGGACCGGGCGTGGAATCGCGCGCATATCACCAAGGAGACTCGCCGTTACGGCGGAGAAGAGTTCAAGAATCTGCTGGTCGTGGGTGATGCGCAGGTGCAACGGACCGAGCCCATTCCGAAGGAGGTGTGGGCGGCTTCGAAACAGTACTACGACACGGTCAGCCAGCCGGTGACCGTGGAACTGCACGAAATCGCGGGGTCGGGATTGACAGAGAGCCGTTACCCCGTGGAACTTCGGCTGGGACCGGGCGCGCCGTTGTCGCATCTTGCGGCGCTGCGCCAACTCTCACGGCACCTGGCGCTTGAGTCCTGGGTGACCTCGGTGGAGCGGCGTCCGAATGAGGCGGTTGCTTCGGTGCTGGACACGCTGCCGATTGCAAACTCGCTGGCCCAGGAGCCGCTGTTCATCTCCCAACTGGTGCGAATCGCCATTGATGGTATTGCATGGTTCAGTCTTGAAACGGCGCTGAACCGGTGCGAACTGCCGGAAGAGGACCTGACGCGGGTGCAGGCGGCGCTGGCCTCGGCATTGCCGCCGCTGAGCGACGGGCCTTTTCTGGCGAGATCGCTGAAGGCGGAAGAGTGTGTTGGCATCGCCGGGGCACAGCACTACAGCATTCTTTACGACTATGATATCGGCGAGAATTACTATCGGGACATGCCGGACTTCTTCCGGAGTTATCCGGGGAAGTCTGTTGGGCAGTCCACCATGGATATCCTGGGAGGGGCGCATTTGACGCGCATACTGACCGCGCGGTATTACGAGCGGGCGCTGGAAGCGGGCATGGCTGCCGCAAAGCAGGGGGTGCTGCCCAACATGGAAGCGGTCCATTTTGAGGCCACAGAACGGGTGAAAATCTTCAGCCCCCTGTCCCCGAATAATCTGAATTTTATCGACCGGGTGTACGAATCGGAGTGGCGCCTGCGCACGCAATTGGACCTCGCATGCACGGCGGTGGCGGTGGAGCGGTATCGGCTGAAGAACGGGCGGTTGCCGGAACGGCTGGAGGCATTGGTGCCGGCGTTCCTGGAGGGCGTGCCGCAGGACGCGTGGAACCCGGGGAAGGCGCTGTCGTACCGGGTGAAGGAGAATGGGGAATTTGTGGTG